>JAKAAT010000016.1 GCA_021802205.1 Thermoplasmata archaeon | reverse complement strand
AAAACGCCCTTAAAATAGTTCGAAACGGCATAAAGGAACTTGAAGACTTCAAAATAAAGATTATCGATACCAGCGGCAGGGATTCACTGGACCAGGAATTGATAGACGAAGTACATGAAATTAAGGAAAAAATCAATCCTGATACGGTGCTTTTTGTTATAGACGCAACACTTGGCCAGCAGGCTGGCCCTCAGGCAAAAACCCTGCACGATGCTGTAAACATAGATGGAGTAATTATTACAAAGATGGATGGTACTGGAAAGGCTGGTGGTGCGCTGAGTGCTGTCGCCGATATACAATCACCTGTCTATTTTATTGGAACCGGGGAACACATGGATGATATCCAGATATTTAATCCGAAAAAGTTCCTGTCAAGGCTACTGGGTATGGGTGATATAGATGCCCTTATGGAAGTAGTAAAGGAAACAAACATAACTGAAGAAGAAGCTGAAGCCTCACTGGATAAACTCATGTCAGGGAAATTTGATTTAAAGGATATGTATGATGTCTGGGAGAAATTTGCCAAGCCAGGGTTGCTTAAGAAATTCTTTGGAGCACTCCCACTTGGAAAAATGCCAGGAGGCAACAAACTTGACGAATCACAGCTGGACCAGGCAGATGAGAAATTAAGGCTTTACCGTGTAATACTCGATTCAATGACATTTTATGAACTGGAAAACCCGGATGTATTGAATGCAAAACGTATCAAAAGAATTGCTGCTGGCTCCGGGCAGGGTGAGAAAAACGTGCGCCAGTTGCTTAAAGAATATAACGCCATGAAGAAAAACATGAAAAGCATAAAAAAGAACAGAAATTTCAAGAAAATGCTAAAAACCCAGCTCAAAGGCGGGAATTTCAGCCTCGATGACCTGGAATCAAAAATGTTATAAAATTAAAATTTATTTTTTTATGCCAGAAACACATAAGCAAATAACTTGTATGCCTTGTATGTTCATTAAAATGTACAATGGAACCGGGTATGAAACTGTGTACCTGGTAGCAAACCAGTTAAATAAAACGGAAACATAATTCTAAAATATTAAATAGCACCCATTGTGCTAACCGGATATGCTATAACACTGCCGGTACCATTTACCAGATCTACCAGTATCATGGAGATTCCCGTTAAGAAGTTAATAAATGTATTAAACACAAGGATTTATAAAAGATAAAATTATCAATATATTATGCCAACTGTAGCCGATGTCATAATTAAAACACTCGTAAACTTCGGTGTAAAAAGAATATATGCAATTCCAGGGGATTCTCTAAATCCTATAATCGATGCAATACGGAGAAATAAAGATATAAAATATGTTCAGGTAAGGCATGAAGAAGGCGGTGCCCTCAGTGCTTCATACGAATCAAAATATACGGGGAATTTGTCGGCCTGTATGGGAACTTCAGGCCCAGGTTCAATACATCTGCTAAATGGATTATATGATGCAAAAACGCAGCATGTTCCTGTAATAGCTTTAACAGGCCAGGTGGAAACAGAACTGTTGCATCATGATTATTTTCAGGAAGTAAACCTGGTTAAATTATTTGATGACGTTTCTGTCTTCAACGCGAGAATTATAACACCGGACAATGCACATTATTTAATATGGAAGGCCTGCAGAGAAGCTATAACGAAGAAAGGTGTAGGGCATATTGATATGCCTGTAGATATTTTAATGGAATCATGCAAAGAGGAGGACCTATCATATTACATAAATCCGGTAAATTATAACCCGGGCGGCCTGGATGAGGCTGTAAATTTGATTAATAATAGAAATAAACCGGTTATAATGATTGGTGGCGGTTCCAGAAACTATCGCGGAGAAATAGACGAATTTGCCGAAAAGATAGGAGCTCCGATAATATATTCATTGAACGGCAAGGGTGTGTTCAACGATACGGATAAAAAAGTGATGGGGGGCATCGGACTTCTGGGTACAAAGCCATCTATCAAAGCAATAGAAAAATCAGATTTAATAATATTCCTGGGTACCATATTCCCGTATACACAGTTTTTGAAAAATGTAGACAATATTCAGGTGAATACAAATATAGATGATTTGAATAAAATAATGAAGGCAAATTATTCTTATCTATGCGATATAAAATATTTCCTTGATAATATCAATGTAAATGAAAAAGATAAAAAATTCTATCAGGAAATGCAGGATGAAAAGGCAAAATGGTCGGAAGATATGGTCAGGCTCGCGAGCAACCATAAAAATCCCATAAGGGCTGAACTCTTAACAGATAAAATATCAAAGAAAATTGAAGACGATGCAATAATAATTACAGATACGGGCAATGTAACCCTGTGGTCAAACCGTTTTCTTAATGCTGGGAACAACAATAAGTTTTATTTTTCATCCTGGTTAGGAACCATGGGTTCCGGAATTCCCGGATCAGTAGGTCTTGCCTTTGCATCGGGAAAAAAAATTTATGGCCTGATAGGCGATGGCAGTTTTGCAATGACGGTAATGGAATTGATTACCATCAAAAAGTATAATCTGCCGGTTAAATTAATAGTGTATGATAACAGCATACTGGGCATGATTAAACTTGAGGAGGAGGTAATGGGATATCCGGAATACGGCGTGGACTTATATAATCCAGATTTCGCAAAGCTTGCAGAATCAATTGGCATTACAGGAATAAGAGTTGATACCGTCGAAACACTAGATGCAGGGCTTGATAAATTTTTTAAATGCGATGGACCGGCAGTACTTGATGTTGTGACTGAAACAAATGAAACTCCTATGCCTCCAAAACTTAATTTCAAAGTTGCAGAAAAATATGTAACATCAATATTAAAAGAAAAATTAGAAACAAAAGATTAATTTAAATCAGGTCTTCCAGCTGTGAAACAAGTTCCGGATATTTTAACTGGACTCCTTTCAATATTTCTTCAACAGATATATTTGTCATTTTCACGTCAGCAACAACGTCAACAAGTTTGTCCAGTGTTTCATCAGAAAGTGTACCCAATTTTTCCTTTGCAAACCAGTTTCTCAGATGTTTTCTCTCGAATTTGTCCTTCACCATGAGATCATAATTCTTCATCATTTCTTCTGAAAAATCATTTTCATCAATAGCTTTCTTTGAGACCTGGGCTGCAAACTTTCCGGATATCATTCCGTTGGCTATACCGCCACCGGTAATGGGATCTATAAGCCTTGCTGCATCTCCTATTGCAAGAAGACCTGGAAGGCTCATCTTATCCTTTACCTTATTAACTGAAACTCCACCACTTATCTGCTGGATTATTCTGCCCTTGCTATATGCTGGATGTGATTTAATCCAGGAATCAAGATAGTTTTTAACATCAAGCCTGTCTTTCATCATTGTTATTGTTACACCTATTCCAACATTAGCTTCATGCGGGCCTTTTGGAAATACCCAGAGGTATCCTGCTGGCGCTATAGAGCCAAGATAGAAGTCCGTGAAATCTTCATTAGAATCAACGTTTTCCATTCTGTACTCAAGTGCAGATATTATATCATTCTTCTTCAAAATAGGCGATTTTAATCCAGCCCACCTTGAGAATTCACTTTCAAATCCATCTGCTGCTATTACCATTTTTGCACGTACTTCAACTTCTTCCCCGTTGTGCCTTATCTTTGCGCCAACAACTCTGTTCCCTTCTTTTATTACTGACATAGCAGGAGATTTTATCCATATATCTGCTCCTTCAGTTGCTGCAAGTGTGGCAATATGCTTGTCAAATTTATCTCTCTCAACAACAAATCCAACCTCATTCCCTGCACTCTCGGCGGTAAGCATAATAGGCTTTTTTTCCGACGGGCCATATATACGTGCTCCTTTGACTTCGTCTGATATCCAGTGTGCTTCGGGCTTTATATCGACTTCTGGCATCCATGCTTTTGAAATTCCTTCACCACATCTTACCGGTGATCCTATATCTGGCCTTTTTTCAACAAGCAACGTTTTCAATCCATATCTTGATGCATATCTTGCAGCAGAACTTCCTGCTGGACCTGCACCTATTACAAGAACATCATAGTTTAGCATGGAACCACTCCGCAGATATTGCCCCTGTAGGGCATCCAATTACACAAAATTCGCATTTTATGCATTTATCCTCATTTATAGCTATTACGGTCTCATCTAAATTAATCGCGTCTGTGGGGCACATTCCAACGCAGGCTCCGCAATAGTCGCAAAGCCCTCTGTCCACATCCATCTCGCTCTTAACTTTCACTTCCATAAGCGTAAAAGCTACATACCTATATCTATTTTTTGCTTTTCCTATAATAGTCAATGATTGTTATTTAATTCCTGCCAATTATAAAATTTAGTTCATGTTTCTGGTATTAGTTATAGGCTTATATGGCACACTGTATCATAGTGTAAATGCCCTATGCCTGTTTCCGTGCATAATGCAGTTTCTGTATTAAAAGAAATTATAGAGAATGATTGAATGGTATATATCGGCAAAAATTCCTCTGGTGTATAATTTTGAATGGAGCACATTTTTAGGAGAGCGAATATCAGTAAACGGGAAATTTACAGTTATATCTGAAAAAAGCAATATTCTAGATATATTATACCTATCATCTGGATAATGTGATTAAAATCAATTCCAACACAACGGGTATATTTACGGGCAGATGCTGACGAAATTTGGAGCAGAATAATTTATCCTTCTTCTCAAACCAGCACAAATATAATAATGGAATATTTAACACCGGCACTTTCACAGTCAATATAGTTTTATATTTATAATTTTATTAAATAGAAACAATATCGGAACTTCGAGACGAATAGATTATCTGGTATATAAACATTATGAATCAAAAATATTTTATAATCGGTTGTTTGAAAATACAGGGCTATTTAATGATATTTATCTATGTTTTTTAAAAAAATTTATATCCCTATTTGATATAGCACAAATATTGGTAAAACTGGATGATGATATCCTGGTGCAAATTGCCTTGCAAAAATTTCAATTTGATATACACAAAGTTAAGGTATCTGCAGGAATGGAAGTCTATGGTGCATCAGGATTAAGTTATAAATTTGATTATATAATTGCTTCAGGTAAGGATATCATAGCTGTAAAGCTTGCACATTCAGATATCACAACGAATGATATTATGATTTTTAATTCCCAGGCTACGGATGCAGGTATCACAAAAAAAATTTTAATAAGTGAAAGCGAACTGGGCGAGTACGTAAAAAAAATGTGTAACATTTACAGTATTATAGTATCGGATCCAAGAGAAGTCACAACACCGGATGCCTTACGGGCGAAATTTGGAATTCCTATCCTCGATGCGAAATTATCCGGAGGGCTCCGGCCAGGGTATGTGTATATGATATCTGGAAAAACTGGTGTGGGAAAAACCACACTTTCAAGCATCTTTCTCTCATATGGTGCCAGTATAGGCGAAAAGGGGTTGATGATACTTACTGATACGTTCCCTGACCAGTTTATTGATAATATACGCACTATGAATATTGGATTTGCAGAGGCATATAAAAATAAACAAATAGAGGTAATGGAAATTTCAGACCAGATAAGGTCAATGAAATCTGATATATCCCAGGGAAAAGCAGACTCCAGAAAATTTATCACAAAATTAGTCACAGAACTGAAGAAAATTATTATTTCCAGGGATATTAAACGTGTTGTCATAGACCCGATTACGCTCCTCATTATACCTGATGATGATTTTGTCAACCTCCTTTTAAATAGTATGGCGATCAAGGGAGTCACAATATTAATCACAAGCGGTTTGAGAAATAGCAATTTAAGTATTTTCGGCATTGAAGAATATTACGCCACAGGCATTATAAAACTTGAATATAGATCACAGGATGATATAGGTACCAGAACAGGAAGCATAATTAAAATGAGGGGCACTACCTTCGATCCAAGCCCATTTAACTTTAAAATTACCGCAAACGGCATAATGCCTTTGAGCAAACTTAAAATGCCAGAACCGGAAGTAACACAAACAAATCAGGAAAATATTGAAGGCAATTCATCAGAAAATCAGTCTTCAGATGGCAGCCTATTTAGAAGTATAAGGTGATCATCTGGGCAGACGAACTGTAATTTTTGTAAATATACTGACTATGTTTTCTATAGTTTTCATAATCATCGGTATTACTTCCGCTTTGTATTCGGCTGTGGTTTTAAAGAATGGCACTACTTTTGATTATATATTTACCGCGTGGTTCTGGCTTGCAAGCGTGTTTTTTGGAATTCAGAGTGTAACATACTTTATATCTTTCCACCGGAGTGCTACTGAATATGTAGATACAATACATGATTCTTATGTGCCAGGGCTCCGTGGCAAAGTTGCTGTCCTTGTACCCATTTTCAATGAAGAAGAGGAAATGGTAATTACAAATCTAATAGCCATTTATTCCAATGCAGGAGAAGACTCAACTATATATGTCCTTGATGATTCAACGCGTGGCGATTCTGCTCCTATAATAGATTTATGCCGGAAACTGGGGATGAAATATATACACCGTGAGAATAGACGGGGATACAAGGCCGGTGCATTGAATGATGTCCTTAAAACCCTCGAAGTGCCATATGCTGCAGTAATAGATATAGATCAGACACCGGCTCCTGATTTTCTACGCGAGGCTACAGCTTTGCTGGCAAAGGATACAAAAATAGGGTTTGTCCAGGTTCCACAGGTATATTCAAATACAGATTCAAGTACACTTGCAGAGATAGCACAGGCCCAGCAATTCATATTTTATGAGATACTCACGGAAGGTAAAAGTGTAGTAGGCACATTATTCTCCTGTGGCACAAATGTAGTGTATAATCTAGATGCATTGAAGTCAGTAGGTTATTTCGATGAGAATAACATAGTTGAAGATATAGCCACATCTGTTAACATGGCCATAAATGGATGGACCGGCATATATTACAATAAAAAGTTAGTGTTTGGCCGGGCTCCGGTAACAATGCAGGGATACATTAATCAGCAATGGAGATGGATGTATGGTTCACTGTCTCTAATGCCAAAAATTGTCAAAAAAATCCTTTTAAGCAGAAAGTTCTCGCCGAAACAGAAATTAGACTGGTTTGCAACATCAACATGGTATATCTTTGGCTGGTTTTATCTAATTTTTCTACTTTCTCCGATACTTGAAATTGTTGGAATACGGGTTCTGACAATAAACAATCTTCTTTATCTTTTTGCCTGGTTGCCCTATACTATACTTCTCATGACAACATTTACCCTTTCTCAGGTATCTAAAAAGGCACAATTAAGGTTTGTCTTCTATAATATGGCCGCAAATCTACTGGTATTCCCACTGAGCATTTCTACTTCAATCAGTGCGTTACTGAAAAAATCCAAACCATTCACCACAGCCAGAACCGGCGGAAAAATTCCCCTGTACCGTTTCTGGCCACAGATCACAATTATAATCCTCCTGCCTCTTGCTGCAATTTATCTTATTTTACAGCACAACACTTTTTCATATATTACTGCATTCTGGGCGTTTTTTCAGTTCACACTTCTCATGCCCATATTCTGGTTAAATAAAACCCCGCGTGCATCATCAATGGATGACCCTGCCTTTAAAAATTCTATGTAGGTTTATATTCATTTAATTGAGAAGAAATTCCAGAAGCGTTTTTACGGTCAAGCAATTTTAAGGCTGCTGATTTAGCCATTAAAAGAATATTTTTATAGATTTATATATTATAGAAATTAATGAAACCGGTAAATTTTGATTTAAAGCTCTCAAAATACTTTGATATTTCTATAAATTTTAACTCCCGGCCGATAGCATTGTTCCGTGCAACCGGGTATAATGGTGCTGGCAGCCTTGTAATGGATGGCCATGATTTCTTTTTTAATGTTTTTATCCCGAAGTCAGATGATATTACAGCCTTAAAACCATTTCTTCAACTCGCTGATATAGAGGAGAGGGGGCCTTATTATTTTTACAGTGAAAAAATTCAAGACCCTTACTTATCAGGATTTTTAGGAGACCTTGATAGTATAAATGGACTGGTAATCAGCTATGCTGGTATTGAAGCTGGCAAAATGAAATTAAAAGGTTTTATGCATACAAACTCTGAAACAGATTTTTCTAATTTGTTGAGCAAATACAACTATATGCAGGCAAACATTGAAGAACTAACCTTGAAGCCATCCATGGGCTTTTATGATTTTATGAAGAATATGGGGATTCCACTTAAATGTATCACCATAAGCCTTCCTATGTCTGAATTCTCGCAGTACCGGACAATTAAAGTATTGAAAGGCACTAATACAGTAATTCAGTATGTAGACAATATCCCCAAAGGTGGAAAATTCCGAATTATCCTTTATTCTGATAGTAATCTGGGTGAAGTTGAAGGCATTAATGTTATATCAGGCGTTGACCACATATATGAAACCAGCACAGATGAAAGTATATTGCTTTTGTTTGCATCAAATACCAGAAAGAATAATATAACCTCAAATTTCACATTTATGTATGAAAGTGATGATAAGTTGTTTTTAAATTTTATCGTTCCAGAATTCATGGCAAAAGAATATTTTCAGCTCATAGTGGATACTGAAATTGATTTAAAAAATTTTGAATGGGTTACTCTGGAATTCTATGGAGATTTAGACAATTTTGAACTGTTATTCAACTATCCAGAAAATATTCAGTAAACCCAAATATACTATAAATAGAAAGAGTTATGATACATCTGTACTGGAGGCATCGAGCCTACAGCAATAGGGATAGGTACTGTTGTAAGGAAGATAAAGGCCGGAAATGAAAGGTTTAAGAAAATGCTTGCAGGAAAAACCGGGGGATGCATTATTAATTGGCATTAAAAATATTATGCTTACACAATATCCGGATAAGAAAATTTCACAACCTGTGATGTTGATTAAGTATGAGTAATTTTTTATATGTTGCAAGATTAAAAGAAAATTCATTGGAGAATTCATGCCTATGATTCATAACAATGTAAACGTTTTGACACACAATGTATGATAGCGCTTAACAATTTCTAATATGTTTTTGTCAATGTTTATATATAATTAAAAATTATATTCGAATGGATAATAATGAACCCACACTTGAATCTAAATTTCAACTGAAAAAAGGAGCAGTTGGTAAATGGCATGCTGTTTTTCAGGCATATACGCATGTTGCACCTTCCGGGGATATCGGAATATTGCTTACTGGCGTTGCACTTTTTGCACTTGGGGCATCCCCGCTGGCTGTTTTGTTATCATGGGTCATTTACCTCTTAATGGTCAATACCAATTATAGATTCAGCCAGAGGGTTTCACACGCTGGTGGTTACTACGCAATCGGCGGACATGGTATGGGTGGCTTTTACGGGTTTATGAATGGCTGGATTTACCTTCTTGACGAAATGATAATTTATCCAAGTTTTGGCCTTCTGGGGTTTGCTTCAGTCATATTTCTATTGAGCCCTGCAATATCTTCAATACCATTCATCTGGGTACCATTAATACTTATTCCCTTCGCAACCGGCTTGCTGTTTAACTATTTCGGCATAAAACCATCCCTTGTTTATCTACTTATAACAGCTGCAGTTGAGGTCATATTCCTTCTATCAACCAGCTGGTATATTATATTTACAATGGGGCATGCTAATACCTTAAGTGTATTCTCCCTTTCAGGGATTAATGTAATTCCATTTATCTTTGCGCTGTTATACGGCATAGAAGCTTATGGGGGACTCGGTACAGTTATTGGCATCAGCGAAGAAACAAAGCAATCTAAATTCAATATTCCAAGGGCCATAATCATAGCATCCATACTCGCAGGAGCTACACTTATTTCAGCTATGTATGCATTGACGATAGCATGGGGGACGACCAGCATGACCAGCTATGCGACGTCTCCTGATCCCGGATTAATTATATGGCATAGATTTTTTGGGCTTCCCGGAGAGATCATACTCCTGTTCTTCATACTTAATGGCTATATTGCGTACACTGTTGCGAATCCTATAGTGCAATCCAGAGTTATATATGCAATGGCGCGTGATGGAGTTTTTCCCAGGTGGTTCGCAGTTACACATAAAAAATATAAAACACCATACCGTGCGGTCATTCTTGTTTCAATTATAGCACTTATTGTTTCCATGGGGTTATCATTTCCCTTCGGGCCATTTGACGCTGCAATTATAACAGGAGCCATGGCGGGGATAGGCCTGGTATCGGCACATGCTATGTCAAGCCTGGCTTATATAAGATATGCAAGGAAAGACAATAAAATCAAATATAGCATTCTCAAGGATGCAATAATACCTTTAGCCTCGCTTATAATTCTAATCCCAATTATAGCATTTGCATTTGATGAACTGACGTGGCCCTATATCCTATCGCCTATTCTGGCTGGATTATGGGTTCTGGGTGCATTTATATTTGGATTATACCTATATAAAAATAAGAGAAAAGACCTGGAGAATGCCGGATCAGAAGATTTTTCAGAGGTGATTACCACAGATTAATATATTATTATCCTTTGAATATTTGATCATACCAGTCTTTTCTTACCTTCCCTGTTAGATCAAAATATACATGTTTTATATATGTAAATTCTTCCAGGGAATAGGGTGATAATGATGCCCCATGGCCACTTTCCTTATATCCTGCCCATGGCATTTCAGAGGGCACTACAACATGTTCATTGACCCAGACTGTTCCGAATCTTAAATCCCTTGTAGCTCTAATGGCTGTGGTAATATCCGATGTCCAGACAGAGGAACCGAGTCCATAAGTAACGTCGTTGCTTCTTCTTATTGCATCATTATAATCCTTAAATTTTAATATGGTAAATACAGGGCCAAATATCTCCTCTTTTACAATTGCAGAATCCTCATTCTCTGTGTAAATAAGTGCAGGGTTTATATAATAACCTTTTTCGTGGCCCGGTATCTCAGGCCTCTCTCCTCCTGAAAGCAATTTTCCGCCTTCTTTAATCCCTTTTTCTATATATCCCTCAACCCTTTCTCTCTGGGTTTCAGATATTAATGGCCCCATATCAGTTGCCGGGTCCATCGGGTCCCCAATTCTTAATTTCTGTATCCTATTTTTCAACCTTGAAACAAATTTCTCGAACACCTCTTCCTGTATATAATACCTTGTTGAGTTTGCACAATCCTGGCCGTTGTTTACCAATCCGCCCACAATGGCACTTTCAACCGCAGCATCTATATTAGCATCTTTGAAAACTATAAACGGTGCCTTTCCGCCAAGTTCCAGTGAAACTTTTTTTAAATTGGAAGCAGCTAGTACTGACAGACGTTTTCCAACCTCTGTGCTACCGGTAAATGCTATCATGTCCAGCTTTTCGCTTTTTGCCATTTCCTCTCCGACAGAGCTGCCCGGACCTGTAATAACATTGAACACTCCATCCGGAATACCTGCTTCTTTCATTATATCCGCAAGCATAAGTGTTGTCAATGGTGTATAGCTGGCTGGTTTTACCACGACAGAATTGCCCATTGCAAGGGCAGGGAAAGCTCTCCAAACAACCATCATTAATGGATAATTCCATGGTGTTATAATCCCAATAGCCCCTATGGGCTCACGCCTTATTGCACTTGTCCCATCTGCAACATATTCATTCATTGCTTTCCCTTCAAGAATCCTGCAGGCTCCTGCCAGAAAACGTATGTTGTCTATGGTATATGGAATGTCATAACCGGATATCTGTTTTATACTTTTCCCGGAATTTTCAGTTTCAACTTTAATAAATTTATCCTGGTTCTGCTCTATAAGATCGGCTACTTTTAGAAGGACATTTGACCTATCACCGGGGGTGGCCCTGCTCCAGGCTCCTGAGTCAAATGATTTTCTTGCCGATTCTATAGCTTTCCTGACATCGTCTCTGGATGCAGATTGGACACTGGCAACAGCCAATCCTGTAGAGGGATTCAGTACTTTCAGAACCTGCTTCCCTGATGATTCTACCCACTCACCATTTATAAACATTTTATATGTTTCCATTGTAATTACCTTACCTGGTTTTCCAGTGTCCCATCATACATATTCTGTATTAGCCTGATAGAATTTTCTTTTGTGAGCCTTCTGGGATTAAATCTGGGGAGATCGTAGAGTTTCTGCCTTGATGAAAATATATAATCACCAAATTTTTCAATATCCGATGCTGGGAAATTTATATCCTTCAGTGTTGTAGGCATTTCCAGGTCTTCAAGCAGCTGGATTATTGCCGGTGGAATCTTTGATGCCACGACTCTTGCCGATTCTCCTTTATAACGTATATTGAATATCCTCGCAAGTGAGCTTATTTTGTTATAGGCAGCAGATATGTTGAAATCCAGTATGTATGGCAATGCCATGCCTACTGCAACACCGTGTATTGCTCCGTATTTTGGCCCAAAAGCTTCGCCAAGGCAATGCCCGAGAACCGATGGCCCGGCCACCCATGGGAATGTGATTACCATCCCACCAAGCATAGCGGACATTGACATTGCCGACCTTGCCTCAATATTAGAAGGATCATTATAAGCTGTACGTAAATTTCTAAAAATCAATGACGCAGCCTTTGTGGCTATGCCATCAGAAATAGGATTTGCTTCTTTGCTGATTAATCCCTCCACATTGTGCGCAAGGGCATCCATTCCACTTGCTGCAGTAGTCCTGGGGGGTGCACTAACATTCAGTACAGGGTCTACTATTGCAGTATCTGCAAGAAGGTTGCTGCTGGCTGCCCATGTTTTATACATGGATTCCCGGTTTATAACAACGGACATGTTTGAAACTTCGCTTCCTGTTCCCCCTGTTGTGGGTATTAAAATCTTGGGAAGCCCTGGATTTTTAAATTTATCCTCGACTGGCGTTAAGTATTCTGCAGGCTCTCCCTTATTGGTTACCATGGATGCCACCATCTTGCTGGTATCAAGCACGCTCCCTCCACCCACTGCAACCACCGAGTCAAATTTTCCATTGCTTCTTGCAAATTCTACTGCATTCACGATGTTATCCATTGTAGGTTCATTGGAAATTTTATCGTAAACTTCGTACTTTATCTGAGATTTGGAAAGTGATTTTTCAATGTTGTCCAGCAACCCGAATTTGTAAACATTAGGATCAGTTACAATTATGGTATTTTTCTTTCCGATTTCTTTTAACTGTTCGCCAACGAGCATGGATTGCCCCACACCGAATAAAATACGTTTTACCTGGTCAAATTTCAATTCATTATTATAAGTATATCTGTTTTCAAAATCATCCATTAAAATATATATTAAATGTGAATATAATTTTTTTGTTTGGAATTTAACTCATTACTGAAAACCAATTAATATAACGGCATAGTTAATTGATGAAAATTCTAAGATTTAGATAATATTTATATTAAATAGAACAATAACAAATTATGAAATTTAATGTTCAGACAGAAAATTTCCCTGAATCTTTCTATGTATTTATAGAAATTCCCCAGGGAGGAAACACAAAGCTTGAATATAAATTTGATGTGGAAAATATAGTTTTAGATAGGATACTTTTCACATCAATGGTATACCCGACAAATTACGGGTTTGTGCTTAACACAAAAGCAAAGGATGAGGACCCACTGGATGTCCTTGTTATTTCATCTGTACCTATACCTTCGGGTACCATAGTTAAATGCAGGGCTATCGGAATAGCTGAAATGAGCGATGAGGAAGGTTCTGACAATAAGGTCATAGCGGTACCGCTGGATAAGGTGGATCCAATGTCTAAAGAATACACTGACATAAAGGATGTCCCTGATGCCGTTAAAGATAAGATAAAGCATTTCTTCCAGCACTATAAAGAACTGGAAAAGGGCAAATTTATGACCTTCCATGATTTCAAAGGAAAAGATGAGGCCATTAAGCAAATTAAAGAATCACTTCTTTGATAAATCAGGTCTAACCCTAATAGAAATACCGCCCAATTTTTTTATTTTTTTATTTTCAAATGGCAATTCTCTGGTTGTATGTTGAATTTTTAGATGTGTATTTAAAAAAATTTCTATGATGTTGTTTAGTATATAATATAAATTTTACCTTTTGATTTTAGCATAATATGCGAAAGCTAATCCTTTAAAATACAGATATTTTTATAATTTTTTAATTATGCAAATTTTCGATAATTTACATTCATGTATATAGGCTTTTTCATTAATATTTAAATATAAATATGCAATAAACAACTATTATGGAAAACTCTAATACTATGAAACACAATATAATAAAACGAAAACAAAGGCTTAAAAAAGACCTGACATTTAATCAAATGCTTATGGTCGGTCTTGTAGGTGCATTTGGTAACGGAGCTTTGTTTGGAACGGTTGCTATGATAACTATTGCAGGGCCTGAAGCTATCCTTGCTTTTATACTGGGTGCCGCTATATATTCCCTGATAGGATTGACATACATGGAACTTGGAGTTACCTACCCGGAGGCAGGTGGCCCAACAAGGTATTCCATTTATACACATGGGCGATGGACAAATATCATAAACGCCATGTCCGATATTATCTGGTATCTGTTCATACCGCCGGTTGAAGTAATCTCCATAATAGCAGGTATAAATTATTTTGACCCCATATTTCTGGCTGCAAGCGGGGCTCCCACATATATTGGCGTTGCACTGGGGCTTGCACTTATGCTCGGATTAATTCCATTTAATTATTATGGCATTAAGCAATTCGGAAAATCTTCACTATATACAGGTGCTGTTAAAATATTCTTTTACCTGTCAATGTCTCTTGGATTGGTATTTTTTGCCTTTGATTATGCGAATTTCTATAAATATGGCTTTGCACCATATGGAGTTGCTATTCCTCTATTCTCTATAATGCCCTATGCCATGTATGATTTCGGGGCTATACGGGTAATACCTGACCTTGCTGAGGAAACAAATAACAGAAGCAAAATGCCCCGTGCAATAGGGCTGGTTCTGTTATTTGAAACATTAATATACATAAGCGTAGCATTTGCAATCACAATGGGGACAAACTGGTCCCTGATAGGTGTGATACCCGGGAACTTCCTGGGCGTGCAGGCAGCTTTCCATGGAAATAATCCATTTTTCTTGCTGTCAAAACCATTCCCATTTGTATTTATAGCCGCTGTAATTACCGGAGTATTAACTCCATTTGTTACCGGTTATATTTACCTTGGTTCAGGAACGAGGGTTCTGTTCTCTATGGGAAGATCTGGTTATGTATCAAATAAATTAAAAAATATCGAAAGCAAACACTCTATACCATTATGGTCTTTGATCGTATTCGCGGTAGTTGGTGTAGTGCTCGTATTCGTGACTGCACCAGTACCTAGCATATATACCTTTATAGATGATGCAACGGCAGCAGGTTACATTGGCCTGATAACTAATCCAATAGCACTTATGGTAACAAGGAGGCAGGGAATAACGAAGAAGAAAGATATGGTACGTGGAATGAGCATAATAGCGCCACTTGCTACAGCGGGTTCTGCTTTAATTGTGTTCTGGACAGGATGGCCATCTGAACCCTATGCCGTGATACTTATAGCAGCTGGGGCAGTACTGTTCGGTGCGCTTTCAAAGGTAAAAATAGGTGCAAAAAATGCCCTGTGGTACGTATTCTTTATAGGATTCGCAACTTTCATGGTAGCTACCAGCCACGATGGATTGACATCCGCCGTATTCCCGCAATATTTCACATATCTGCAGGGAACTATCATAACCTTTATAGTTGGACTCTTTGTAATATACCCGCTAGGTGTGCTATCTGGCTTTAAAAAGCAATTTATACACAAGGACTTTACTGAGCAACTCTACACAAAACAGGGTGAAGCCGATTGGAAAGATAGCCAGAATAGTAAATCGGAAGCGAAAGAGCCCCAGTAAAAATTTAAATTTTTTAGTATTTTATGGACGTAACAAATTTATATTATTATAGAATAACTATAACATATGGCAAAAACATTAGAAATTGTTATTGATAGAAATTCTGAACAACCGCTGTATCTGCAGATTTACAATCAGATAACATATAATATTTCAACAAAGAAATTAAATAAGGGTGATATACTGCCCTCATCCAGGACCCTGGCAGAAGTTCTAAATATCAACTTCCACACTGTAAACCAGGCATATCAAAAATTGCGCACCAATGGAATTATTGTTCTTGGGAAAAGCAAAAAATATGCAATTGCAGAAGGCAATAATTCAGAAAAAGGAACAAAATTAATTGAAAAGGAAAAGGATATGGTAAACGAGGCACTTGCAATGGGTTATACTGAGAATGATATAATTGAGAGCGTTAAAAGAATAATTTCTTCCATACGGTCAGATTAAAATTAATCCACAATAACCTGCGGTGCAACAATATACATGTAGCCTGTATTTAACGGCAATTTTTATAAAAAGATGATATGATAAAGCTAACTGGCAATCTGCATTTTAACGCTTTATCATATAATATACATTTTTCTTTTTTCCCATATCATAAATTATCTTATTTGAATTGGAAACTAGTTCCTCATGTCCTTCTTTTCCGATAAACCCATTCTTCTTCGAGTTCCAGTACATGTCGTATGTTTCCAGCAAATGCCTGGGAAACTGGGCAATGCTGCGTAAATATTCAGGCATCATATTAACTATAAATTTTGTTCCGGTATCAATTAACTTTTTCTTTTTTCCGGCCAGTTGCAATCCTGTAATTTTCCCCCTTAAAAATTTATAGATATAGAATGAATAGGAAGCATAGAACTGTACCATCTGGTCAAGTACCGGGCCGACATGTGTTTTCATAACTGGCGTAAGGACATCGAATCTATCCCAATCCAATGTGAAGAGCGACTTTTTCTCAAGTGCTTCATCGAATATTCTGGTACCCGGAAGCGGTGTATATATTGAAAATTGAAGGGCATCAGCACCTGCCCTTGCCAGTTCCCGTGAAAACACGACCGTGGATCTTAAATCGCGGTATCTTTCATAGGGTGCTCCAACCATCATGCCAACTATGACAACGATGTCATTGCTGGATAGAATTTTAACTGCCTGTGCGGACTGCGGTGTAAACTCCCCCTTATGCATTTTCTTTAATATTTCCTCACTGCCTGATTCAACACCAAGGAAGGAAATGCTCATTCCCGCCTTAGCGGCCTTTTCTATTAGATCCGGATGGCGGGATGTTACATCGACGCGCATCTGCACAATCCATGAAGTATTAAGATTCTTTTCCAGTATCATATCAAATAAAGCTTCTCTGTGTTTAACATTGGGTTCAACTATGAATATGTCATCAGTAAAGAATATCCAGTTATAGCCATAACTTTTAGCGTTTTCCATTTCCTGTATAATACGTTCGTTGGATTTATTTCTCCAGGTATTTCCCCATGTTGGCGTAACAGAACAGAAATCACAGCCATAGGGGCATCCGCGGGAGGTCTCCAGGCACATAACCCTGTCATCAGTGCCAAATACCTTGAATGTGTATTTCGAAGGATTAAGAAGTTCAAGTGGGGGCATGGGAAGTGTATCGAGGTCCTGGATTAATTTTCTGGGCATTGTCCGCTTTATGCTCCCATTATCCCTGAAAACTATTCCATTTATCCGATTAAAGCTTCCATTTTCTATTATTGCCATAGCTATATCATAAATGGTTTCATCTCCCTCACCAAGCACCGATATATCGAAGCCTGCTTCTATAAGTTCTTCCGGGAGAAAAGTCGCATGGTGGCCACCTGCCACAAGAACTGTATCCGGTTTAGCTTTCTTAACGCCACGGGCTATATACCCTGCATTATTGTGTGCAGCGGTGGCATGAAGTGTAATTCCAACCAGGTCAGGCTCAAACTCAAGAATCTGGCTTATGGCCTCCTCCAGGGAGATATTATCTGCTTCCATGTCTATAATTTTTACTTCACTATCCGGTATTCTTTTGATCTCCCCTGCTAGAGCTAACAATCCCAGGGGTGCCGGAAGGAACCCCCATTTACTTAAATATGCTGACCCGGTACGGTTGCTGGGCCTAACAAAAACCGCCCTGAACGACATACTATTAATATAATTAACGAATATTTACGTTTTACGACGTATAGATTATAACAATCATTTCTAATGTAATGAATATAAGAATGTTTATTTCCTAAAATATCTTCAAGTATACCTGCTATTCTCCTTGTAGATATTCCATTGGAATACATTGATACTATAAGATCCTCCATTCCTATTGATCTGTTATATGGTTCTATTACCTGTGTATGGAAATTGCTTTCCCTGTCTCTTGGTATGTTTAACTGTTTTATTTCACCATACTTTGTCTTTAGATCCCTTTTATATTTTCCATTCTTTATTCCTGGATTCTCCTCTAAATATGCATTTAACTCTATTTCCATTAATTTCTCTATTTTCTCTTTTATTGTTTGCTTTAATATTCCATCTATATCTATATTCTCAAGAGCCGATATGTTTATATCTGTATTTTCCATATTTTATTACCTCCCTGAACAAAAGAGGTATCCTTCTCTGTTATTTAATGATTAAATTCATTGATAACAGAGGGGTTTATATTTACACATAATTACATACACAACCCTCGTTTTGTTGGAATTATAGTTAAAATATTATAAAGGTTCAAACAAAAATTTTATTAAACGAGTGGCAATTAAAATCCATGATTACCTACGTAACGGAAGAGGATGTAAAATCAAATTTGAAAATGGGCGAATGCATTGAAGAGTTAAGAAAAGCCTTCAAATCCTATGGAAATGGGGTATCAGATGCCCATCCAAGAGACAGAATAATGAATAACAATAGCATCCTTAATACTATGCCGGGTTTTTATGGGGATCGGCATTTAGCTGGATTAAAAACCTATTATGCAGGTCCATCCGGAATACATTTTGTAGTTATAATATTCAATACTGAGAAACCTAAAGACCTTTACATACTGGAGGCAAACACACTGGGGCAGGTCAGGACAGGAGCACTTGCTGCAATGGCTACTTCAGAGGTCGTGAAAAAAAAATCCATAAACTTCACTATTATAGGATCTGGATACCAGGCAGAATCACAGTTTCTGGCATTGAAAGAGATTTTTAATTTAAAGCATGCCCACGTATATTCAAAGAATCCCTCGCACTCAAAGGCATTTGCAGACAAATTTGGAATAGAGTCCGTTGATTCACTTGATGTTTTAAAGGAATCGGATGTCATTACAAGCATTACGAATAGCAATAGCCCTATATTCAACTATAGCCAGCTGCCAGAGCGGTACCATATAAACCTCGCAGGATCCAATTTTCCTATCAGAAGGGAGGCCGCACCTGATGTACTGGACAACTCTGACGTAGTGATAGTGGAAAATCTGGAACAGGGAATGAAAGAATCGGCAGAAATAATGGGTGTACAGAAAAAGGAAAAAATAGTTGAGTTGAAGGATTATATGATAAATAAAGGCAAATATCCCGGAAATAAAACCATATTTAAATCCATGGGAATAGGATTGGAAGATGTTGCAGCAGGTTATGTAATATTAAAAAATATGGGAATAATAAATTTCTGATTTTTCTTTATTTTTGTTATACATAATTCTGCATTATTGACATTCCATTTATGGAAGGAACGCCGGTGAATACGTAAGTAACTCCAGTATATATCTCTGTGCTGTTCACATTGAATGTTAAAGTTTCACCATTTAATCTGTATGAGCTGGAATTTATCGTATATAGAGAAACCCTTCCATTGTCGAGAATAGTGATATTAATCCCGGATGCAGGTATTTTATAGCTGCTGTTTAAATACACAGATATGCTGTAATTCCCGGGCAAAAGATAGGTGGTGTTGCCGGAAAAAACATCTGCCCCCAGATTTTCTAATTCTTGAAAACTGGACATGTTTTTATCCGGTATCGGGCCATAGACCTTACCGTTATTATGGTCAAATTCCTTTGAACTATAGGAAATATTTAATGGGTTAAATATTAATGGTTTTCCTGTATAATGGAGTTCAAGTGCTATCACACCGTAACCCTCAGCAAGTATGCCATAGGAACCACTATTCATATAATCCGATGCAAGATTTGCTAGTGATATGTTATAAGCATTTTCAATGTAGGTCTGGCTATCATTTAAATCTGCAATTAGATACTTAAAATGCACAGATGGCGATGAAATATTATTGTACGGAAACGCTGTTGCGTTTAAATCTTTATAAAATAACGGGTAAATGTTATTTCCGGTTACAAGGGACGAATTCATACTTATATTATTTTCCAGTGAATATACAAGGTGGTTCCGTTGTGCAGAATATCCTGTTGAATCATTTACAATATTATGGATGCCTGAAGGTTCCAGAGATACAGGTGATATGGGTGACACCACTATAAACGCTGCAATTGCAAATATAGCTATAACTACCATGGTATTTTTTAAATTTCTGTATGCCCGTTTAGTCTTAATTGAAGGGGTAGGCTTAAATTCCATCATTTTAGATATCCCAAATACGGCAGCGACAAATATCATAGGTATAAACATCATGGAGTACTGGTATCCTATAAAATAATAAGGTATGTATGAGGAGGTCATGGCATAAACAAGATATGGAATAGCCGGGATTAAACCAATAGGGAAACGGTAAAATGCAAAATCCACGGCCAGAAATGCAAGAACCAGGAAGAGGAGCTTAATCTGGTAATTGGCGATAATATAGGTCATGAATCTGTATGGATGGAGAAAAAATGTTAAAACAAGGCCAGTGATGCTCTTCGATGCAGAATCCGTAGCTCCACTTGCGAAAAGCAAAATACTCTGGCTATGTGCTATGTCTCCTTTGAGATACCCTGCTACAGTATAATAGATCAGTAAAACTATAAGTGATGTGATAAACAGGTATGCCATTTTTTTTGTCCGCTCACCGGATTCTTTGAAATAATACCGGGATATCATCATTTCCATTATTAATGTCATTACTACAATAAAAACAAAGGAGGCATGAAGGCTTACTATCAGGGCAAGAAAAACAATATTCCATGCCATCCTGTTTTTAATGTAAAAATAAATTGCCATAAAATAAAAGAATGGGAGAAATATCATTAGATGGAAATCAAAATAAATCGGGCTTTCTGTTAAGGGTGAAAGTAGAAAGGCACTTGCTATTATAAATGAATAAAATGAAGGATTTTTTATGTTTTCAGGGTATTTTTCCTTTATCCTGGAAAAAATATGCAAAGAGATATAGTAAAGTGGAATTGTCGCGAAACTTAAGAATACCGCCTGAATAATAAGCAATATGTATGGATTCGGATATATGTAAAAAACGCCGAGTAGAGCAAACATAAATGGCGAGAAATGTTCTGCCAGGTAACTCTCTCCAAGCAGGTTTGAATAGAATAATTGCCCGTGCATAGAAGAATAAAACGCCTGTGAATATAAGCCCAGGTCCCATGCATAAGCATTAAGTGTATATGCCTTTAATATAGAATAAAATGAAAAGAAAATAGCAAATATAATGGATAATAAAATAAGGATGTTGTGGTAATTTACAGTCTTTCCATCTTTAAATATGTTTTTTATTCGGAATGGCATCCACTCAAATTTCATCTAATTGCCAAGTCTTTATTAATATATTTATTTTATGAAATAACAGATAGCCATTACAATATTTCATTAAAAAATAGTTTTCATGCAATTTATATAAAGTTTGTGTTATTAACATTTTAAACAAATTGAATATTTGCCAGTATCAATTGTTCATAAAGTTAATTAGGTGTTCTGCATATTGATTTATATTTGGTGTTGTTTATAATATGATATAATGATGAATAAAATAATATAATAAATAAGTAAAATAAACGATTTTAACTGTATTTATGTTAATGATGAGAACCTACTCCAGGATAGTCATTGATGACCTTCTTATGCATAAGTTTTTATTTAGAATTTATATACCTATTTATTGGGTAATATAACTGAATCTTTTAGTTCTGGCGTCACATTTCAGTATTCAGCAGTTGCCTCTATGTTTATTTCTTCCAGCCTGTTTTATTTTTTCATAGCACATCTCCTTCCTGTTTCCGTAGTGGGTTCAATATCCCTGCTGTATGCTATAATGAACATAATGGCCGTTGTATTTGTGTTCGGGCTTTCGAACGGTGTACAGCATTACCTTTCATACCATATTGCACGGGAAAACCATAGCGCTGTAATGAAGCTAATGAAACAAACTATTGCATTTTCAATACTATTAGCACTTGCGGCTTTTAGCTTTATGTATTTCTCTTCAGGTGAAATAGCAATATTATTTTTCCACAGTAGTGCCTATGTACTTTCAATAAAGCTTATTGGAATTGCAATAGCTGGTTCTGTGATGATCAATGTATCAGGTTCCATGCTGCTTGGATTAAATCAGTATAAAAAATATTCACTGATTTATATTTTCATAAACATTTTTACATATTTCTTCCCGCTTTCGATGCTTTTTATTACGGGGAAATCTGTATACTTAATAGCCGGGCTTGCAACAATTAATATTATAAGTGCCATGCTTTTCATGATTTTTGTTTTTAAGGTGTATAACAGGCTCAGCGGGTTGCAGTCAAAAACTGTCAAAGAACCATACCGCAATCTTGTATACTATTCTATTCCATTATTTTTTTCATCAATAATGGGAACCAGCGCCACATATATTGACAGAATAGTTGTTTCTTATTTTATTAACCTTTCATATCTAGGGGTTTATAATTTTGCCCTGATAATAGCATCTGCTGCTACATTCCTTGTAGTGCCTGTTTCAAACCTCCTGGTTCCAAAACTTTCCTCATTCTTTTCACTGGACAATAAAGAGGGTTTCAGGAAAAGTATCAGGATTCTGCTAAATATTGTCTCACTTATTTACATACCTGCAGCACTTGGCATAGCTGCACTTTCGAGAATAATACTCTATGAGTTTGCAGGTTCAGCTTATACAATAGCTTATATCCCGCTCATTATAATAATGTTCATAACATCTATTTTTATCGGTACAACAGTTCTTGCATCAGGAATCTCCAGTATCAGAAAAACCAGAATATTCCTTTATTCTTCCGGCTTTGCACTGGCATCCAATATTGTTCTGTCTGTTATACTCATACCCAGATTTAATATTATAGGCGCTGCAATTGCTTATTCTTCAATGAATGCAGTTAATTTTAGCATAGTTTATTATTACGCCAGAAAGTTTTCTGTAAATAATTATGATATTTCCAGAGTAATAAGGATATGGATTTCTGCCATAATTATGTTCGGCATAATATTTACAATACAGGGCTTATTCTCCTATTCAATGATAAATATTTTCATATATATACTTGCCGGGCTTTTGATCTATCTAGTAGAAATCAAGGTATTTCACCTGATAAGCCAGGAGGAAATGGGGTATATAATATCTGTAATACCGGAACGCTTTAGCACATTAAGATACATGGCAAAGCGCCTGGCATACAATGAACACAACGGAAACTATGACAGGCTTTTCAGATTTATAAAATAATTGCATAACAAGATTTAAAAATAATACTGTAATAGAAATCTATAAGAAACAATGTGCATAATAAACGTATAAATGTTAACAAATATGTGCAGTAAAATAGTTAGTCCGGTGACCTTATGGCGAAATCAAATAATTATATATCTGTCATAATTACAGCATATAATAGAATGGAATACGTTCTGGATGCTTTAAAGTCAACTACAGAGCAATCACTTTCTCGGCAATTGTACGAAGTAATCGTGGTTAAAAACTTCCAGGATACAAATATTGACGCTTTTGCGGAAGCGAATAACGTTATTAATATTTATAGTGAAAATAAAACACTCTCAGGAAAGATAATAGAAGCAATCAATATTGCAAGGGGAAATATTCTATGTTTTCTGGATGACGATGACATGTTTTACCGGAAAAAACTTGAATATGTATTTAAAAAGTTTAATGAGAGCAATAATCTGTGCTATTTGCACAATAATTTTACAGCAATAGACAGAGAGGGGAAACCACTGGTTTATTATAACAAAAATCCAGATTTTAACATGTCTTCAATATCTATCCGGAGGGAAATCATAAATGGGGAAGCATTTGGAAATGTAACAAAAAGCATTGACACATTGATTTATCTATACGCAAAAGAATCAGGGATGGAACTGAAAATTGACAGCAGGGAACTTACGTATTACCGGGTCACAGATCAAAGTGTAACACATTCTTTCACCGATTTCAATTCTTTCATGGAATTTTCCTACAATTCCCTGAATATTATACTCAATTCATATATTCAGATGCTTCCACTTTTTCACTCCAGAGAAACCCGGGGAATTCTTAAGCATAAAATCGGCTTTACAAGGATTAGGTTGAATATTTTTGGTGGCAATGTAGCCGGATTAAAAGATTACCTGGTTTTGTTATATACACCAGCACTGGAATCCCGGTCATATGAAATTAAGGTTGCCATTGCATCGCTCTTTATGAGAAAATATAGTGCGGGCAAATTATACAAAAATGAAAAAATGAAACAGGAAGTAAAATAAAATTATACTATTGCAACAGGGGAAACAGGTGATGCAGTGGCTCCCATGAAAGGTATGGGCGAGCATACAAATAGGAAGCGGTAAGCCCTGTCCTTTGCCATTCTGTGGAGGCTAAGGTTGTCTATTATATGTATTCCAGCTTTTGCAATTAAATACTGGTGTACCGGCAATCTTGTATTCCTATCCTCGGGTGGAACAACTTCCGATGAAGGAGTATCACTCCCTGTTACTGAAATTTTTAGTTCGTTTAAATACCTGGCAAGTTCGTACCCTATTCCAGCAGAAGAATCATAAAATTTGTCGTATTTGCCTGGATTTGAAAACTTTGAAGAAGCCCCGGTATGGAAAAACATTGCATCCCCCGGTTCCGGGGTTATGCTGTTATCTTTCAGGAATTTTTTAACTTCCTGCACAGTAATCGGGTAACCCCCCTCTAGAATATCAGTACCACTGGCTGCGGCTGCATCAACCATTATTCCACCAGTTATAATTGGCCCTGCATTTTCTACTCCAAGCTTTTTATAGCCTGTATTTGTAATTACATCATTTACCGGGATGTTGTTGAAAAACTTCCCATCATAAGCCATATGGGACAGTGCATCAAAATGTGTCCCGGTATGGTCACACATTTCAAGCCTGCCAAGTGAAGGGCCATATTTATTGGCATATTTTTCCGTAAAGCCATTATCATAGGGCCTCAACATAATATCAAAGAAATATGGGCCATGTGTAGGCCTGTCTGCCATTCCGTTGTAAATAGTATGTGACATGCGATATACTTTTCCAGTCTCAGGTATTTTAAGTGATTTCATTACCTTTATATTATCAATCAGGTTCAGGTTTCCCCGCTGGTCATCCTGGCCAAAAACAGAGGATAGGTCGCTCTCAGTGTTATATAGTTTATTTCCATTTTCACTATTGATTTTTGCCATACCTGTGCATATGCAATATCTATAAAATTATAACGCCATGGAAATCAGAAAATAGTTTTCCCTATTGCAACATAATAATCCAGGGAATCTGGATTTTTAACGGAATCCCTGTTCAAGATATGTTCTGGCAATTCGCCTTCAAGAATTCTTCTTACCGGAACCTCCATTTTCTTCCCATTTAAAGTATAAGGCACAGACGGGGCTTGGAAAATATAATCAGGAACATGCCTGGGTGAAAGGTCATCCCTGATTTTGCTTTTAATGGCCCTAACCAGATTATCATCAAGTTCTGTATTTCCTTTCAGAACAACAAAAAGTGCTATTCTGTATATTTTCCTGGAATCCGTATAACCTATAACAATGGAATCGTCCACCATTTCAATCCCATTGAGGGATGAATATATCTCGCCTGTTCCGATCCTTATGCCGTTGCGGTTCAATATTGCATCGGATCTGCCATAAATTATTACCCTGCCCTCATCATCTATGGAAATATAATCGCCGTGCCTCCATATGCCGGGATAATAGTCATAATAACTCTCATAGTAACGTGTTTTATCCGGGTCGTTCCAGAAAAATACCGGCATGTCTGGCATCGGATCCATTATTGCAAGCTCGCCCTTTTCATTGACTACTGGCTTCCCATCCGGATCAAGTGCCTCTACATGTGCTCCGAGCCCTCTGCACTGGAGCATGCCACTATACACAGGCAGTGTAGGCGAACCAAGGCAGATAGCAGAACAGAGGTCTGTTCCACCGCTTAAAGAGGAAAGCCATACATTGCCTTTAATGTGTTTATATACGAATTCAAAAGCAGCAGGGGATAATGGGCTGCCTGTTGACCCTATAAACTCGAGTTTATCCAGCTGATACTGATCCTTAATTTTTATCCCGGAATCCATCAATGCTCCAATATAAGCAGCACTGACACCTAAATGTGTGATACCGTATTTTTCGGATAGTTTCCATAGTATGCCTGTATCAGGATATGACAGGCTCCCATCGTAGAGAAATATAGTTGAACCGGCCAGCAGTCCGCTAACAAGGACATTCCACATCATCCACCCTGTTGTGGTAGCCCATGTGAATACACTATTTTCCCTAATATTCATATGCAGCATTATTACCTTCAAATGTTCCAGGAGTATTCCACCATGTCCGTGCACAATTGCTTTTGGTTTTCCTGTTGTACCAGAGGAATAAAGTATCCATAGTGGATGTGAAAATTCAACCTTTACCGGCATAAAATCACCATTGCTGTCTGGAATTGAAATCATCTTTGTGAAATTATGTATTTCTTTATTTCCGGTAGTTATTGCAATCCGTACTTCAGGAAGTGCTTTCAAAATTTTAATTGCATTTTCAGTTCTGTCATATAATTTGCCGTTGTATGAATATTCCGGTGAAACTATCAACACCTTAGGTGAAATCTGCGAGAATCGCTCTATAACGCCTTTAATGCCGAAATCGGGAGAGCATGACGACCATATTGCCCCTATGGACGCTGTTGCAAGGAAAGCTATCACAGCCTCAGGTATATTCCCGATATATGCGCAGACAGTGTCACCAGCAGCTATCCCGTTGTTTTGAAAATATGCAGCGAGAGAAGAAACTTTTTGCCACAGGCCATGGTAAGTTATAACCTGCTCTTTTCCTTCTTCATTATATGAAATAATCGCAGCTTTTTCCATATCACGCATTCTGTACACACGATCGGCGTAATTAACCATTGCACCTTCAAACCATCTGGCATTTACATTGTTTCCAGATAATATAGAACTGTATTCCCCCAAATTCAGTCCGGAGAAATCTGCAAGTGCTCCCCAGAAGATTTCAGGATTTTTTACAGACCATTCCCACAGCTCCTTATAACTATTGATATTAGTATGATTATTTGTATTCACATAATTTAAAAATTGATTCATTGTTGATTTTTCTTTATATTCATTCACTGGTTCCCAGAGTTTTTTTGCCCCTGTATCCATAATGCTTCAACATATCTTTATATAAATAAATTGCTTTAAGCATATATGTTCGTGCATGATACTCTCATGCATATATAATTACCGTAAAATATATATTGTATAATGTAAATAAGCTTCTATGTATAGTAACGACGAACTTTTTAAAAAAATAAATCATATAGAGTTCTATGTTTCCAGTGCCAAGACCTGGTCATATTTTATGGAAAGGGGTCTGGGGCTTGACCTTAAGGCTTACTCAGGCCTTGAAACAGGCAACCGTGCCAAATCCTCCTATGTATTGAGCAAAGGCGACATAAATCTTGTGTTCTCCAGTTCAATGGAAAAGCATTCTGAAATAAACGACTCAATAAGCCTTCACGGCGATGGAGTCAGGGATATATCACTGGAAGTTGATGATATAGAATTTACAAAAAAACACCTGGAATCTAGAAACATTAAAGTTTCATCAATTAAAGAGGAGAAAGACGATAATGGAAAAATCAGAAAGGCTGTAATGCAAACATATGGCGATACAATACATACTATGATAGAAAAGGGGGATTATAAGGGCTTTCTCCCCGGGTATAGGGAAGAAGATACACATGCTGCTGACACCGGAATATACAAAGTTGACCATGTTGTTGGGAACGTCTACGAAGGTGAAATGGACCAGTGGGTTAATTATTATATCAAAAATATGAACTTTAGCCAGCTTGTAACATTTGATGACAAAATGATAAGGACTGACTATTCTGCCCTCAGGTCAAAGGTTGTTAAATATAACGATAATATAGTATTTCCAATAAATGAACCCGCACAGGGATTAAAAAAATCACAGATACAGGAATATTTAGATTATTACAATTCACAGGGAGTGCAGCACATAGCACTAAAAACGGATAATATAATAGAAACTGTATCAAAGATGAAAGAAAATGGAATACAATTCCTTCCGACACCTGAGTCCTACTATGATACGTTAACCGAAAGGGTAGGCAATGTGGATGAGGATATTGAAGAACTTAAAAAACTGAATATACTTGTAGACCGTGATGATGATGGATACCTGCTACAGATATTTACAAAACCATTGACAGACAGGCCCACAGTATTCTTCGAAGTCATAGAAAGGAAAGGGGCAAAATCATTCGGTGCAGGGAACTTTAAGGCTCTCTTCGAATCTATTGAAAGAGACCAGGCTATGAGAGGCAATCTATGAAGATCTGCCTTATTGAATATTCCGGGTCTTACCGGTACTGCATATACTATGAAGGAAAATATTATGAAATGGCTCCAATGCTGAATATGCAGGAAGATGAACTGGTGATGGAATTCTATAATCTCTACAGTAAAATTATAAATTTAAAGCTGGATGATAAGTATGCCATAAAACCGGAAGCGGTAAAATATGGTGTACCCATCCCGGGAATGAGGTCGGTGCGAGATTTCTACGCCTTTGAAGACCATGTAAAAAATGCAAGAAAGAACAAGGGCCTGGATATGATTAAAGAATGGTACGATTTTCCAGTTTTCTACTTTTCATGTACACCCAATGTTTACCCATCGGGATATAAAATTAAATATCCTGAAAAAAGCAAGGCCTTTGACTATGAAATGGAAGTTGCTGCTGTCATAGGAAACAGGACGATTGACTGCCATGAAAACTGCATGGATGCCATATTCGGATTCATAACAATGAATGACTGGAGCCTCAGGGATATCCAGAAGGAAGAGATGAAAGTAATGCTCGGACCTGCCAAGGGAAAGGATTATGCTACGTCATTCGGGCCATTCCTTGTGACAAAGGATGAAATACTCAGTGAATCAGAAGGCGGAAAAATCAATATAGATCTTAAGGGCTATGTTAATGGAAAATTATACTCGCAAAATAATTTAAAGAATATTTATTTCAGCTTTTCAGAACTGCTGGAACGGGCATCTGAATCAGTACCTCTGTTGCCCGGTGATGTAATAGGTAGCGGTACATTTGGCACAGGCTGCATTCTTGAACTTGGTTCGGAGAATTATGGCTGGCTTAAGCCCGGGGATGAGGTGAGTCTTGAATCTCCACAATTAGGCAATTTAGTTAACAGGGTGGTGTAAATGGTTTATTATGTAAAAAAAGGGAAGGTGCCTGAACAGCGCCATACATACGATGACAGGTCACATATTTTTAAGGAAGAGCTATTTGGATTGAAGGCATTTGATGGAAAATATTCATTGCTATACCACAAATATGATCCGGCAGAAATTGAAAAAACCTCTGTGGAATACAGGGAAAAATTATCCAGTGTAGATCTTGTAGAACACAGGCATATAAAGACCGGAATGCTTGGAAAGCTCAATAACTTCTACACAGGCAGGCAGACTCTTTTCTACAATGATTCCACAAGCACAGGAATAATAGATACAGATACAAGCCCTGATACCTATTTCAGGAATGCCCTCTGCGATGAGGTTTTTTATGTACAATCCGGCAAAGGTTCCATCGAATCGCCATTTGGCACGCTGAAATTCAGGAAAGGGGATTTCATTTATATTCCAAGGGGAACAACATACCGCGCAGTTATGGATGAGCGGTCTTTCTTCTTTTTCACAATTTCATCAGACCATATGGATATACCTGCACATTACATGAATAAATACGGGCAGATAAAAGAGGGCATGCCATATTACACAAGGGATATTGAAATCCCGGAATTTCATGAAAGCACTGAATCTCCTGGCGAATACCATATAATGGTTGACTACGGCAGTTACTATCTTAACATTACCAGAACTTACCCTGTACTGGATTTAGAGGGCTATGATGGTTATCTGTACCCATTCACAATAAATATAGACAAATTTGCACCTATTGTAGGTAAATTGCACATGCCACCGCCTGTCCACACAGTGTTCGAAGCAGACCATTTTATGATAGGGGCTTTCCTCCCGAGATTATTTGACTTCCATGAAAGGGCAATACCCATACCATATTACCACAATAATATTGATTCGGATGAACTCATATTCTATTCCTCCGGGAACTTTATGAGCAGAAAGGGCATAGGAGAGAAATCAATAACCATGCATGTGCACGGGATAATCCATGGGCCACAGCCCGGAGTTGTGGAAAATAGCCTGGGAGAAACAAAAACGGACGAAGTTGCAATTATGGTAGAGTCATATAAATGGCTTATGCCAACGGAAAAAGCTGAATCTGTAAAGGATAAAAATTATATGTATTCATGGAAAGCAGGAAAAGATTGAATATTTTAAACTTAATTTTTTTTATTATATAAAAAATTACATTTTTGTGCCATCTAATACACAGCATAACCATACGATCTGGAATAAAGACAACTGATAATTTTCATACAGTTCACACACAATTTATTCTCATTTATTTCTTTTTATTGCAGAACAATTTGCAATGCTATGAAATAGGTATTTCATGAATTATTTATCTTCAACACAAAATTCTGATAATTGTACAGAAAAATATTTATAAATTGATTTCCATAACCAATACATGGCAACAAATAAGGCAATTGATATTTTAAGATGGCTGGGGATATTGGGCTCAGCTATATGGGCTGGAATACATATGACTTTATTAGGGCTAACTTTGCCATATATAGTAAAAGTATTCTTCGGATTTGTAATTGCAATTGCAATAGTATCTGCAATGATATATGTGAGTGATAAAAAAGAATTCTACTTGCCTGTTTTTATATTCTATATACTTGATACTATATTACTATTAGAGTCAAGAATAAGTATAGCCCCGATATTTAATGAAAGGCTTCCATGGACGGCATCAGCAATAGACAGTATCCTACTTGATGTTATAATGATAATAATATCAGGCGCGATATACTTTTCAGCAAGGGCCTTAAAATCAAAAGGGGCAAACCAGAAATAATAATTTTATAATTTTAATAAAATTAATTAACAAATTCTAAGCAAACAAAAAATATGCTTTTATTCTTCAATAGTGAAAATTGAAATTTATAAAAACTTTGTGTATGTAGAATTATTTTCTATCGGCAAGGCCAAGCCAGAATTTCTCTTCAAGATCAAGCATTCCCTTTGCACTGGAGATAAATTGTTCTTTCTGGTCATTGCTGTGTACTCCTATTACATTTTCCATAGCATCTTCATGGGTTGATTCCAGTTCCCTGTGGAATGTGAAATAAAGCATATCCATGTCTTTATATTTCCTTTCTTTCATGATCTTTAGCCCAGGCAGAAGTTTATCCCACATTGGTATTGCCATATTTTCAAGTGCAAATTCTGCACCTAATGCCTTTGCGTGGTCAGAGGAAAAATATTCTCTCATCCCGTCAAGCCATCCCTTTGTTGTAGAAAGCTGTTCTCTTTTTACAAGTTCTTCTGGTTTAAAGCCAATAGACCTCAGGTATCTTCTGTAAAGCAATTCGTGCCTTTTCCCAGAATCGCCACTTCCCAATTCGGAGACTAGAATGCCTGTTAATTCATATGCGTCGTTTTCATTCTCTGTGCTTACCAGCAATTTTGCCAGTATTTCTGGCCATTCCCTGGTAAAATGGTAAAACTCAATAGAAAATCTTTTAAATTCCTCATCGCTAATATCGCCTCTGGAAAATCTATTGATGAAATCATTATCAGTTGCTGAGTGGCTCTTTACAACTCTTTTTATTTCTCCATAAAAATCCGATTGTTGCATATACATAAATATACGCAATTATATTTAATCTTTTTGAAACAGACATATAAACAATAGAAATTATACATTATTATGTATCTCATCCAATAGTGTTTTTTTATTTTTTATCAATATATTTTTACATATTTAAAAGCGGCAGTAACTTATGCTGTTTCTAACTTTACTATAATAGAAATTTTAATTTAAGAGATTCTTGACACTTTCAATTCTACATAACAGTCTATGACATAAAAACAGTTTGAAACGCTAAAATTTAGAAATATTATTCCTGTAAACTTGAATTTAAACATATTTAAATAAATGTTTACCATTATAAGTAAAACTACATCTTATAGGGAAACAATAGGATGTGGTAAATAAAAATAAAGTGTTAAAGGTGAAGTTTAAATGTATATTTTAGCAGTAATATCAACTATAATTATTTTGATTTTAAGCTTAGGGCTGTCAATTTTGATTTCCTCCAATTATATAAGGAAAAAGCAATTAAATTTACTGGCATGGACCTCCGGACTCTGGGTATTTTCAATCTCAGTAGCGCTTGAAGTTGTGTTCTCAACAAATTATGAGACACCTCTGTTGATGAAATCATATCTAATTCTGGTAGCAGTACTTGTGGAACTCCTTGCCCTCGGGTCAGTCCTGCTTCTTAAAAAGCATAATATTACAATTTATTATGGCATTTACATGATAATATCAACTGTTTTTGTTATAGTTTCTGCAGTTATTTCCCACGTGGGAGATATAGTAACCCATGGTGTTGTATACGGAGTCCTACCTATATTGATATCCATATCGTCTATAACTGTAACATTCCCGGCAGCTATTCTGCTTATCTACATCTCTTTAACCAGTTATATTAAAACAAAGAATCCTAAATTATTAAGCATTGTTGTAGGAGTTATAATAGTTAGCGTTGCAGGTACGTTATATATTGTTGAATTCCCGGCTTTTCTATACTACGCAGAATTTTTCGGTATATTGCTTCTATGGATAGGTTTTGTGGATTTCAAGGTCCTGAAAAACCTCTTTAAAGCAAATAATAATATTGCCCCGAAAAAACAATAAATTATTGAAATACCATAAATCCCGCCATTTCTTCATCTGGCACATTAACACACGTTTTTCTGGTACTTTTGCTTATATTCCTATTAATTTTTTAATTATTTCAGTGCTGGCTTTAATTGTCTCTATATACATTCTCATCGGTTTATACAGATTTTCGAAATGGTACACCAGGAAATTGGAGAGTTAGGTGCAATATTGTATATTATTCCTATTGCAAATATTGTCTCACCATTTTTAATCTATCTTGCGTCGTCAAGAGCAGAAAAATTGAGAGCTGCAGATGAATGACATCTTCTTTTTATCCATAGAATAGAAAATCTCATGAAAAGATTAATAGAAATACAATTATCAGGTATTATGGCTAGCAGATTAGACAGAATACCAGTTATATCTGAGAAAGAGAAACCTGAAAAACCCGTTTTTTCCATAGATTATCTGGATAAATCATATGACCCTATGGATGATTTTTCAATGTATTCATATGGGAAGTGGGCAAGATCCCACCCTGTTCCTGAAGACAAATACGTGTATGACGCATCCACTGAACTTATGGAATGGAATAACTTTATACTTGGGAAAATTTTAGAATCATGTGCACAAAATAGCCAGAACCATGCGGAAAGGGCCCTTGGTGATTTTTACATATCTATTATGGATGTGGATGAAATTGAAAAGAATGGTTTTAAGCCAGTAAGCAGATTTATGGAAATAATTGATAGGATAGATAGCAAAAACAATATTATTGAAACTTTTGGAGAATTCAATACTATGGGCATTTCAGGATTGTTCTCATTTGACTCCATGCCCGATGAGAAGAACA
>JAKAAT010000067.1 GCA_021802205.1 Thermoplasmata archaeon | reverse complement strand
GGAAATCCTTAATAACACAATGAATTTTTGATTTAAAAGAGTTAACAGCATATACCAAAAATTATTAAATATAGTAATTATACGTAATAATGGATTATGATGTTGACGTTGCAGTGGTGGGAGGCGGACTCGCCGGCATTTCTGCGGCGATAAGTGCTGCAAAAAATGGCCTCTCTGTTATAGTTCTCGAACGTGGGGAACACTCCGGTTCAAAAAATGTATCGGGTGGCAGGATGTATATCCATTCCCTAAAGACGCTCCTTGGAGACAGATACAGGGATGCCCCGCTGGAACTGCCAATTAAGAAGGAAACCTTTGAAATTTATACAGGGAATAACAAGGCAAGCTTCTCATTTGAAAATAAAGAAACTGAAAATAGTTACTCTATACTCAGATCAAGGTTTGATGCATGGTTTGCTTCTGAAGCTGAAAATCTTGGAGTTCCTGTATCTTACTCCACACTTGTGTCAGGAATTGATAGGGAAGACGGCGGCCTAGTTGTTAAAAGTGACAGGGGAGACATAAGGACACCACTTGTAATAGAAAGTGATGGTGCTGCAGGTTTTGCTTCCAGATACCTTGGAATCAGGAAGGAAAAGGCATTTAAAATGCAGCCGGTGAAAAATCTACAGGAAAACCCTGATTTTATGCCAAAGCAATTCATGGTCGGCGTAAAGGAAATAGTGGACAAAAAGCCTGATGCAGATTATGGTGAAGCGAAAACTATACTCGGACTTTCCAATGGCGTAAAGGGTGGCGGATTTGCATACACAAATAAGGATTCTACATCAATAGGTCTTACATTAAAGCTGGATTCCCTGGAGGGGCACAGTGAAAAAGCCTTCGATCTAATAGAGGATTTCAGGGAAAAGCTCGGCATTGAAGGGAAATTGCTTGAATATTCTGCCCATTTAATACCATTTTACAGGTTTGAAACACTTCCAGCTAGATATGTAGACAATTTAATGGTTACAGGTGACGCAGCAGGATTTTTAATAAACGATGGATTTACGATAAGGGGCATGGACAATGCCATAGAATCCGGGCGCCTTGCTGGGGAAGCTGCTAAAAAAATAACAGATTCCGGTGATTTCAAGGACACATATATTTACGAACAGATGCTGGAGAATAGCTTTATACTGAAAGACATGCAGGCTGCTTCAAGAATATCTACATTATTCGGCAATGAAAGGACATTCGATGCATACCCGAAGATGATGGCCGGGATTCTTGAAAGGATGTTCACAGTTACAGACAATCCCCGGGAAAATATAAAAAGTGTTTTGATGGATGAAATAAAAAAGAACAATATAGGGTATTATACATTGCTGCAGGATATGTTAAAGGTGATATAATGGATTTAATAAAGAGACTTGGGCTGAATAAAAATGAAGTTGGAAACCAGAGCCATATAGAGGTCAATACTGATATGTGCAAAATATGCGTTGATAAGCCGTGCATAAAGGTTTGCCCTGCTGGAACATATGAGGAAGACAAGGAAAATGGCATATCTGTCCACTATGAGAGATGCCTGGAATGTGGTGCTGCACTTTATGCATGCCCATTTGGAGCCCTGCAATTCAAGTATCCTGAGAAGGGTGTAAGCTATATTTACGGATAAATTCCTGAAATATTAGCAATAGATAAAACCAGAGATAGTTGCTGCCTTTACCTTCCTTTTATTATTTCTCTTCTGCAACTGCATGAGGCAAAATCACATGATTTTATTGCGAATTCCGGGCACATGTCCAGTATCTCCGGAGTCTTTCTGGCAACAGCAGTTTCAATATTTTCTATAGATGTCCGGCATGCTGAAATAATCCTATCTATGTCAAACTTCACCTCGTGCACTTTTATAGTTTTTTCAAGTTTCGGATATACCACTACTATGAGGCCTTCTTTTATATTTCTCCTTGCGCATGTAATTGCCAGCTCTGAATAATATGTGTCAGGGATATTGTTCGTATATTTTGAATTGTTTATCTTTAATAAATATGGAACTATTGTATTTTCGTCATATATATTTTTGATGATGTATCTATCATCACCGTAGAGTGGCAGGGTTGATACCTTATTGATGTTTGCTTTTTCGGTTCCGCTTACATTCAGTATTGAGCTGTCTATGGAACCCAGGACAAAAAATTTTATATTATTCTTTTCATAATAGGAGTCGGGTATCTGGCCGCTACTTCCTGCATTTCTGGAATCGCCGGTAATTTTGTGGTAATATTTTCTCTGGTATATAAGATCATAAAACCTCAGGTCTATAGTACTTTTGCCATGTTCATATATCTCCTGAAGCCTGGATTCCATGCCATAGTCTTCTTCTACTTTTGCCACATTGCTTATCCATGAGGAATCACTGTGCCGGAGTGAATGGCAGGGGCATACCTGTGCCTCTGAAAACTGGCAGCCGTAACCAAAATATGAACACCGTGGGAAATCTCCAATATCTCCATTTTCCATAGCTCTGGTGATAAGGGAAAAACGGTAAACCATTTCATCTTCTATTATTGCCCTGTCATGTACTGAAACTTTGTAAACATAAAATTTTTCATCTGAAAAGAAAACGAGGTAATTGTCCTCTGTGAAATTTTTATTCATTGCAGCATAGAAAAGCAACTGCTCAAGATCAGAGCTGTAAACGCTGTATATGCTTTCAAGGTCTATCATGTCAACATGCTTTGTCTTGAATTCAACAATAGAATTATAGAGCATAAAATCTGCCCTCCCAACAACGTTTAATCCTATGTCAGCACCGGTCAATATAACTTCAGACCCGGAAAAGCCGGGCAACTGTTCAAACCATTGCCTGGCAAGAAAATGTATTTCCTCCCCATTTTTCATTCTGGCTTCAACGTTTTCTGGCAGCGGGATCTCTGGATATTTTCTTGTAAAATATGACCTTACAGGGTTTATAAGGTCTGTAACATAAAGATATTCGGGAATATCGAAATTTTTTATCTTTATCCTATCTTCCAGTACACGTGAAATGTATGTATTTTCAGTATCACTGAGGATAGAATATTTAACTTCCCTTAAAAATGACATTATAATACATTGTTCCGGGCTTAAAAAAATTTTGTTTATAGTATAGAAAACTTATTTTCCCGTTTTTTCAGCATTTTCAACGATGCAATGTTTTCCAGGACTTCGCTGAGGTTAACATCTTCAACGTTCAAATTATAGTTTTCTACTAATTTTTCCTCGAGTTTTTCTACATCAATAGGGTCTTCCATAAATTTCTTGGAAAGGTTATATGTATCTTCATAAACGTTCCAGGGGAATATAAACCATGCCCACTGTTCCTTTGAAAGCCCTTTTCCGTAGTAATCTGGAGTGTAATTAGAACCGTTTACATAAAGCATTGAAGTTGTTTTTACCGTTGCTGGATTAAGGGATTTAATATAATTGTATGAGAGTTTCATGCTTTCTCCAGTATCTGTTATATCGTCTACTATGAGAACTTTCTTTCCAGTAATATCATAGTTCAGTTTTTCCTTCAAAACAGCCTTTCCATCCATTGTAGCCGTCAATCCCCAGTGTTCGGTCTTAATTGACAGTAAATCTTTTTTGAAAAGGTAATCTGCAACCATTCTTGAAGGGACAAGGCCGCCACGTGCAATGCCTATAATTATGTCGGGATTATAATTATCCTCTATGACCATTTTCATTATTCCCTTTGTCCATTCTTCTATTTCGTTCCATGAAACATATGTAGCCTTGAATTCCATTTCTATCTATAGATAAGTGGTTATTATTATTTTAAAGTTCTTTAAGTGACATCTCCTCGTGCAATGACAGTAGATAAAAAATATATCAGTATGAAAATTATCTGGCATGAACTCCCCTGTCATAACGGCAAAAAACACTCTAGACAGAGTATAAGGCAGTTATACTTATATCCACGAATACACCTATACAACATATGGTTTCACGCGAAGACTTATTCAGAAACCAGGATAATTGCAGATAACCTCTGGATATTTATAACCTTAATACTGATCAAAGCAAATTCATTCTCCACCAATCCTGTTCAGTCAAACAGGCATCCTGAGGTGATTTTTGATCTGCTGTTTCAGAAGAGGATTTTCTGCTCAAAAATGTTAAAATTTTGCCGGATATAATTGCCTTCTCATTTTCATAAATAGCCGGAAATATAAATATATTTGAATCAATGTAGAAAATCTCGGTCACACTCCCTATCCAATATTTTATTTATATCTATATTATTTTTCAATTTCTTAGAATATGTGGCCGCATAATAAGTAAAGTAACTTTCAGTTGCTGGTTTCGATTTTTTAATAACTATGCAATCATCATTTAATGATACTATGACTTCTGTATTCTCTTTTATCCCGGTTATAGTCCTGATTTCTTTCGGGATAAGGATCTGCCCCTCGGCCCTATCTTCATTTTTATCTCCATAATAGTTATGTGTATAATATTTATTTATACTTTATTATATTGAATTTAGAAAAATAAATGGTATGGCTAGCCATAAGTTCTGGAATAACCGGTGACTGTATAAACCAGTCAACCCCTATGATAAACACAAAAACCAGTATGGGATTAGTTTCTTAATGTTGTCAATGATTGCTATAGTATATCTTTTTAATAATATTTGGATTGTGTATATTGTGCATAATTATACCCAGTTAGGAATATTTAATAATCATAAATCCATAAAATAATATGGATTTTTCATTAAGTGATGAACAGAAACTGCTAAGAAAAAATACTGCAGAGTTTTTAGAAAAGAATTTAAAGCCTTTTGTCAGGGAAATAGACAACAATGGAGAAATTCCTGTTGAATTTTTCAGGAAAGCTGGAGAAAATGGCATTATTTCACCATTAATAAAACTGAAATATGGTGGGCCAAGCCTGTCATTCATGGATTCGGTAATTATATCTGAGGAAATAGCCAGGATAGATACCAGTATGGCAACATCTGTATACTATTTATTGAATACTTCATGGGCATATGTACTCCAGAAGTATGGAAAACAGGAACTTAAGGATAAACTGTTGCCGGAAATAGCAAATGGGAACAGGTTTATCGGCATTGCATCTACAGAACCATCCGGAGGAAGTGATGTTGCTAATATTAAAACAACGGGAAAAATCGAAAAAGGAAAGGTAATTATCAATGGGGAAAAGATGTACATAAGCGGCGCAGTGGAAGCCAAAAAGAATGGAGGAGGACATCTTACACTTGTTAAAACAAAGGAAGGAGTAGGGCATAAGGGGATAACAATGGTGTATGTCCCTGCTAACGCAGATGGCATAGAAATTACAAAATTGAATAATATGGGCAGGATGGGTATTTCTACCTCCGGAATAAAATATACAAATGTGGAAGTGCCTGAAGAGAATATAATAGGCGAAATAAACGAAGGATTTTACTATTCCATGGATGGGTTTAACCATGCACGTATAATGGTAGCTGCAGCATGCAACGGATTATCCTACAAAATGCTGGAAGAGGGATTGAACTACATTAAGGAAAGGAAAGCATTCGGAAAACACCTCAGTGACTTTGAGGCCATATCATTCGAAGCTGCAGATTTAAGAACGGATATAGAAATGGCAGCACTGTTAAACTACAAAGCCGCATACCTTGCGGATGTTGAAGACCCTGATTTTTATATATATAGCTCCATGTCAAAGCTTAAATCGCCCCAGATAGCAATGGATACGACAAAGAAAGTAATGATGTGGTTCGGTGCTTATGGCTATACGAAGGATTCCGGAATAGAGATGGCTGCAAGGGGAATATTCTCCTATCTTGTTGGGGCAGAAGGTGCATTGAATATCATGAAAGTTATTATATCTAAAGCAATTTTAAAATAATTATTTTATATTGTCTCTTCCGGAAGTGGCAGGAAAATATACATTCTGGTTTCTATGAATCCTGATAGAAGTTCAGTTTTGCCTATCTTTCTTACGTTATAAAGAAGGAATAGTGAAATTTACAAATTTTTGTTGGGACATAAATATTATATTTTAATCAAAACGATTATTTATATTTACCCAACTCCATATTTCCCAGATACTTATGCAAAAAGTGTTCCCGGGGGGCTTTAATCAAATCCAAACCGGCACATTTGAGCTAAATTGTCAAGAAACGTTCTTTCTGTGACCGATTTTAATTACGACAACTGTAAGCTTATTGTTCTTTATCTGATAAATTGCCCTGTAGTCCACTATCCTCAGACTCCAAAGCCCGGTAAGTATTGAAGTTAGAGGTTTTTCGATCTCAGGGTCATCTTCAAGTCTTCGAATAGATTTCAATATTCTATTCCTTATATCTTTGTCGCATTTTTTGATAAAATTCTCCGCTTCATTGGTGAGTACAATTTCAAAGGTCAAAACTAGTCGAGCTCACTGCTTATTTGATCGAGATTCTTTGTTCTTCCTGCTTTAATGTCTTCCAGTCCCCGGGCAATCCCCTTCATCATTTCCGGATCGGAAAGAATATCGAGAGTTTCAATCAAAGATTCCCTGCTGGCTACACCAGGAGAATAAGAGTCTATTAATCTTGAAATTAGATCATTGTAAGATTCCCTTGGATGTATTTTCAGGCGATTCAGCCTTTCTTTAAGTTCATTGTCAATCTGAACTGTAGTTACCATAGGTAACAATAGGTATCAATAGTGCTTAAGTCTTGTTCATTCCAATGCACTCGAGCCTGGAAATAAGATACCGATTCTTCTCATTGCGGATATAGTTTAGAAATGCACAATGCATTATTTTTCTTATAATTCTCTGCAATATTCTGCTTTTATGGCTTATTGCCAGCCACATTTAATTTTGGATACTTATTTATAAAAATATTTTAATATGTCAAGAATACACTATATTGTATATTATTGACAGCTATACATATTTACAGACAACTATATTCAATATATTAATTCTTCTGATAATTCAAACTACTGAATTCCTCCCAAATACCAATAAATTATTTAATAATAAATTATTTGCTAGTATTATTATCGTAATATATATATATTGATGTGTTAATATCATTATGTATATAAAGAGAATGGTAGCAGGTGTATTAATGGTAGTGATATTTACTATGATTTTATTCGCCCCTGCAATAAGCAGCGGCTATATGGGGAGCAATCAGGTTCAATTGCCGGATTCCCCTATAATATGTACTCAGCATAGTAATTTGATTATTGAAACAAAAAATGTATCGTCAGGTCTATTTAGTTCTATTAACTCGATCGACACAGGATATTTCAATGTCACACAAACCTATTATTATAATTATCACGGCCTGGAACATGATATTGCATGCAATGTATTGGGAAAGGTAACCGGGAACACAGGAGGTTGTACAATAATTACACAACAGTTCAGTTATGTAATCACGGCTTCAAATTCTACCGGGACTTTTAAGGAGTATAACGGATATGTAGTAATGAAAAATCTAGGGTTTAGCTGGGATGGTTCCTATACACACAATTACGTTGCAATGAATGTAAATCTTGAGATTTATAGTAATGGAGATGTATTTATGCAATATTCCATAGCCTATAGCAGGACACCATCTGAAATCAGTATGGCATTTATAGACATAACTGGTCTGGTAAAAA
>JAKAAT010000015.1 GCA_021802205.1 Thermoplasmata archaeon | reverse complement strand
TCAAAGGTCTATGCAGTACAGTACTCTGATGATAAGATAGAGTTCAATGAGATTCCCAAAAGGGTTGAATCACTGATTAATAAAATAAACATGGGCATATTACCTAAGAATTAGCGAGTTAAGGTTAATAATAAACTGAAAATAATAATATTAATATAGTATACTATTTAAAGATCACTTAAATAAAGACAGAAAGCCTAAACCGAAGGTGAAGTTAAACAACAAGAAATTGAAATATATCATAAATCAGAAAAAGAAGGGAATTTCATCTGCTGAATTAGCAGCAATATACAGGGTGAGTACAAGATACATCAATAAGATCTATTAGATCGTGTACCATATTTTGTGTATTTATGAAAGGTACCTCTTGTTGAACATCTCTTTAATCTCATCATGGCATTTATAGTATCCGTTCTTTATTCCAGGATTCTCCTCTAAATACGGGTCATGCTCTATTTTCATAAGTGCTTCCAGCTTTTCCTTCACTGTCTGTTCTATTATATCCTCTACATTCGATATGTTTATATTGTCATATTCTATATTTTATTACCTCCTTGGTTTCAGAAGAGATATTTCTCCCTGTTATTTCATGATCATTTCATTATTAACAGGGGGTTTATATTTACACATAATATTGTACACAACCGCATTATAGAACTGTATAGAAAAATTAATATATAACTTATTATTATTATTATTATTATTATTATGGAATCAAATATCTTGAATCTTACATATAAGGAATTGATTGCCATGGAGAAGTACCGTAACGGCGATACGGGAAGGATTTACACTGACAGACACAGGAACAACTGGGTAAAAGCAATAATATCTATATTTGCAATAGCAATGCTGCTTGGAATGATGGGAGTTCCAATATACAATGGTGTAGTAGCTTTGGAGGATAATGCCATACCTTACCAGCTTGGAAGCAGTTTAGAAGCATCTACTGCAACAGGCGGGCACATGGGAGATCTTATAGCATTTGAAATATACCACTGGGGACATTTACCTAGCATAAGTCAGCTAGAGGGTCTGATAGAGCATGCTTTGCTAAGTTTAGGTTTGTCTTGGCTTATTGCCATTTTAGCTCCAGTGATGTACACATTTACCTCTATATTCATCGGTTCAATAGAAGCTTATGGCCTAAGTCTGTCAAGTGTTGAATTTGGTTTGGAATACGCTGCAGCAGGTGTATCAATATCCATAGATCCACCGACATTAGTAGCTATCGCAAGTGTTCTATTAGCGGCATAACCTGAGGAATAGCATTGGCAGAAAACAATCACCATAGAAAAATAAATAATTTTCTAATTTTTTTATTCTTCCTAATTTTTTTCCTTGCATTTGATATAGGTATTTTTTATCATAATCCAATTTTAGGCGGATGTATATCAGTAGTTGGCCTTCTAGGGGCTGTCGCCACTAGCAAATACCTAAAAGGCGGAATATTTAAATCCAGAAACTTTCCCATCTTATTTATAGTGGAAATATTTCTGATATTCAGTGTACAAATTATATATACAAAAGTCTCAGATATTTCATTAATTGATTTTATGATTATCTATTCATTATTATACTTAGTATTAATCATAATATTTTATGTGGCATTATCAAAATTAAAAGATAAAATTTTTGACAGGTCAGACCTATTATATGATTTTAATGATAAAATCAATTTTTCTTATAACTACCTTCTAGATAAATACAATATAATAACTAAAATCTATCTTTTAAAAAACGGTAAAATTTCTGCCACGGCCATTATAAATAAGAATCATTTAAACATATATATTCAGGATTACATTTATGGTAAATTGAATGATACTGAATTATCCTTATTGATTTTGCATGAGTTTGCCCATATAAAATACAATCATACACAAAAAATGATAATATTTTACGCAATGCCCATTTTTTTATTTACATTAATATCGTTTGCATATGTTCTTGGATTTACCTATCCACATCAATTTTATTATATAACAATTTCTTTTATGTATCTATCTATCACTTTTCTGATGTATAATAAAATCAAGATGCATAATGAAGTAGAGGCTGACAAGTTCGCCATGGGCATACTTAATGATAGGAGTAATATGAAATCTCTTCTCGATAAGGCCTATGATTTTGTTTTGACAACTTTACATGACAGTAAAAATGAACAAAACACAATAAATTTTAAGAATAAACGTATAAGAAAAATTAAAGGTGTTCAATGAAGCTCATGGATATAAGTGAAAGGTTTATAATTTACGTTACAGAACAATCGTTCCTGATATCGCTAACATCACTTATTGCAATGGAGTTGAACATCAAGGCTGTTTTCCTTGGATTCTTCATAGCCTATAGAATAGATTTTGTCACAGGATTTTCCCATATTTTTGATACATATTCCGGTATTTACAATCTAATTATTCTCTTTATACTATCATTTGCGTATTATTCCATTGAATCCATAACAAACCATGGAATAGCAGAGGATATTTTTAAATTGAAAATAATAAGCAAGTACGAACTGAAAAATAAAAGCATCATAAGTGTACTGCTTATAAGAGACCTCATAAGGTCTTTCTTCATAACCTGCATTATAAATTCATTATTTGTCCTGAAATACAGCAAATTACTTCAGAACTATTACGACCACAGGAATAATCTCATTTCCATAATAAATAAAGATGAAAGCAGGAAATCTCTTTTCCTGAAATACGTTTATTCTTCTATTATAATGTATTATTCAATATTCTTCATACTTTTAATCATATACACTTTTATAGACCCATCATCACCGCTTGCCTCATCAGGCGTTAAATCCAAATCTGCCTTTCATTACTGGGTTTTCTTCAAAACAATACTCAACAATAACCTCACTCTAGATATTTTAGAATATATGATAGGGGGATTCAGCCTCTTTGCAGGCACATTCATAGAACTTTTTTCCTCAAATATATATGAAACTGTAATTATGTCATCGCTGGACAGTTCCCACGGAGTTTCATCCTTTGTCAAGTTAATTCTCCCGCAGTTCTTCCCGGAAACCATGGGTTATGTATTCGGAATGTCCATAGCACTGATTATAACGGATATAATATTATCATTCATTCAATCTATGATTAAAAATGAAAAATCTGAATACTTCAATAAAAGAGTGCATGATCTTTCCTATAATGCAGGTTTTTATCTTTTGCTTTCCATTTCCCTACTTATTGTAGGTGCATTGATAGAGTCTTCCCTTGGAATATATAATTTTTGAAGGTTAAATACCCACAAACTATTAATTTTTATGAATTACATGTGGGTACCCGGACCCCTTTACTTACCCAATACTTACAATTCTTATACTATGAACAATGTAACTAGTTTCATTATTTATTCTTAAATTTAACCAAATATAGATATATATCTATTAATGCCATAAACGTAGTAAAATCAGGCATTATAGAACTGTATAGAAAAATTAATATATAACTTATTATTATTATTATTATTATGGAATCAAATATTTTGAATCCTACATATAAGGAATTGATTGCCATGGAGAAGTACCGTAACGGCGATACGGGAAGGATTTACACTGACAGACACAGGAACAACTGGGTAAAAGCAATAATATCTATATTTGCAATAGCAATGCTGCTTGGAATAATGGGAGTTCCAATATACAACGGTGTGGTAGCTTTGGAGGATAATGCCATACCTTACCAGCTCGGAAGCAGTTTAGAAGCATCTACTGCAACAGGTGCCCATATGGGAGACATAATTGCTTATGAAATATACCATTGGGGGGCAATACCCACTGCAGAAGCCATTGGTCAAATGATTGCAGGAGCATTGATCGATCTAGGTTTGACTTATCTTTTAACCGCTCAAGAAATTACTACAATCTCTATTAGTGTGGTTACGTTACTATTCGAGGATGGAACGTCCGTAACTGTAGTCGATGTAGCAATAGATTCTACTGCGTTAGTATCACCCGGAGTGGCTGAGGCCTTAGCAGTGGGAATAATAGCCGCTTAAATAACCGGTAATACATGGCATACAATAATATTAAGACAACAAAGAGAAATACGTTTATATCAACATTAATTATTTTTATTTCTGCATTATCACTTTTTGACGAAATTATATCAGCATTTCCATTTATGATCAATTTTATCTTAGCACTTTTTATGCTAGGAGCATTCATGTTATACAAAAATAGAGATATAAATTTTCAGGGAAACCTGTCCATAAAATATGTATATTACATGTTTGGTGTGCCATATTTTATTTTTCTAATACATGTGTTCAGATCTATAGATATATCATATATTCTTATCTTCATATTTATTATTTTATCTACAATGCCCTATATATGTTCAATAATATTATCTAATACTTGGAAATTGTACAGAAAAAGGTCAGAAGGCGATTATACCTTTAATGATGAATTAACTGCTATTTACAATAAAAGATTCGAACACATTTTAAAAAATTTGAAAATTCAAATATATACATTCAGGGGAAATGAAAATTCTAGGGGAATATTTACAAAAAATTTCATGAATAAACATTCTATATACATAGATGTAAAGTTATTCAATATGCTTGATGAGAATGAGAAAGATGGAATACTACTCCATGAAATCGGTCATATATTTCATAAAAACTACATTGCAATTCTTGTTTCTTTCCTTATTGTATTTTCATTAATTTTCTCAGTGTCATCAATGTTGTATTTTTCAGCAACTTTAAATTATCTATTTGACGTATCAAGAACGAATAGGTTAATTTTTAACATCTTTATCTTCAATGGATTAATTATTTCTATTATTTTTATTAAGTACAGCAGAAAAGTTGATATTTATATTACCGAGTCAGGTCAACAAAAGGCAGATTATTTCGCCTTAAAATATATAAGAGCAGAGTATCTAACCTCTGCATTGAGAAAGATTACGGATTATCAGGAATATATGCACCCGGAATATGAAACATTTTTTGAAAAATATCTCGGCATAAGATCCAACAATATAGAAAAAAGAGCACATATTATTATAAGACGATTTAAATAAGATGCCATGCCTTGCTTTCAATACCAGCTCGGAAGCAGTTTAGAAGCATCTACTGCAACAGGTGCCCATATGGGGGACATAGTTTACTATGAATTGACTCATTTTGGGGCAAAGCCATCTATTGCTTCTCTTGCTAAGACTTTAGCAAAAACCCTGACAGAATATGGATTGGGGGAATTGTTTGACGCCGATGCAATAGCAGATGCTGCCGGTGCAATTTTAGCCTCTGGTATTCTTTCAGATAGTGCTATAGCTACAATTCTTCTTACACTTGCTTCAGCACCGGTAACATGGGAAATACTTATAACTGTAGCTGGTATAATAGTCGGTTATTGAAGGTGCCCCATATGAAAAAAATAGGTTACATAATTATTTTTATAATTGTACTAACATTAAATTTTCTACCATATAACTATTTATATTCTTATTTACCTCTTCAGTCCAGGGAAATAAATACCATTCGAATTATTTTGGATTTCGTTACAGGGTTTCTATTCATTGTATTTCTTCAGAGCTATAAACATTCGAAAAGGGATAATTTTAAGGAAAATTCATACAGGAGGGATAACTTCGGTTATATTTACGATTCTGAAATAGATTCAGATTTGTCTAAATATTATTCTGAGAAATACAATAATATTACTAAAGGTTACATATCTGTATATAAATTTAATAATCTGAATAATCATATAATCAGGAAACCATCTCCAGTATTTTCGACAACAAAGAAAGAATTCCGGATATTTATTAATGAAAGATTCTGGCAAATTCTTGAAAATAGGGAAAAGGATGGTGTGATACTTCATGAGATAGGACACTATATAAAGAATGATGAGAAAAATACATATCTTATGAGTATAATCTTTTTATTAACGTCTTTAGGTTTAATTTTAGCACTTGTAAATTACGTACTTACTAGAACGTTCATTCTATCGTTTATTATAATTTTAACTTTAGTTGCGGTAATGGTACTGGATTTTATCATATTAAAGGTCTACCTGATTCAAAATGAAATAAGGGCCGACCGTTTTGCCTTAAATAACGGTGTAACTATGGATATTATAAAATCCACTTTACAGAAAGCCTTGAGTTTTGCCTCCAAAAATATCCCTATATATACACAGAAGAGATTGAAAAAAGAGCTGGCAAAAAGATTTAAACAACTGGGCCGTCTATAATGAAAGTTAGGGATATAAGTGGGAGGTTTACAATTCACCTTACTGGACAGGAGTTCCTGATATTGTTAACATCATTTGTCACCATGGAGTTGAACATCAAGGCTGTTTTCCTTGGATTCTTCATCGCTTATAGAATAGATTTTGCCACAAGATTTTCCCATATTTTTGATGCATATTCTGGTATTGAAAATCTATAATATATAACAAATATTATCCATGGCAAAGTATATCTATAATTTAAAATTGAACTGTATATGAAAAAATATATTCTTGAATATGATTCGCAAACTGACGCTGCTTACATTAAACTTTCAAGGGCACACATTGTGGAATCAACAGAAATAAATGAAGATGTAATTGTTGATCTTGATAAGAATAAACATTTAATTGGAATAGAAATCCTTAATTTTTCAATGAACAAATTTGATATTAAAACTTTGATTACTGAAGATATCGGTAATGCAACTTCTATAGTAAAATGATAATTATATATTCAAAGCATGCCTTTGCACATCCAAAAAAATTGTACATAAAGTATCTGAAAGTGTACTTATTAAGAAATTGAAAACTCGTTTACTCGTAGTGGTTTTTAGAGAAACTGATGGCATAATATTTGTAATTACAGCATACATTACATCAAATGTTAACAAGTATCTAGATTAAAATTTTTGTAATTCATAGTTTGTTATAGATATTCTGTTAAGATTTAATAGTTTTATAGATTTTAATACTTACGATTCTTATACTAAGGATAATATAACTAGTTTCATTATTTATTCTTAAATTTAACCAAATATAGATATATATCTATTAATGCCATAAACGTAGTAAAATCAGGCATTATAGAACTGTATAGAAAAATTAATATATAACTTATTATTATTATTATTATTATTATGGAATCAAATATCTTGAATCCTACATATAGGGAATTGATTGCCATGGAGAAGTACCGTAACGGTGATACGGGAAGGATTTACAGTGACAAACACAGAAACAACTGGGTAAAAGCAATAATATCTATATTTGCAATTGCGGTTTTATTATCTACTATGGGTGTACCTATTTATAATGGAATATATGCAATGGAATCAAATGCAGTGCCATATGATATGGAAATAACGACTACTACTAGTAACATTGCAACATCATCAGGCCAAGCAGGAGATATTATAGCATTTGAAATATTTCACTGGGGACAATTGCCCACCGTTAGAGGCCTTGCTGAAGAGCTTACTGGAGTGCTTCTCGAGGTGGGTTTTGGGACCTTTATGAGTGTAGAAGTAGTAGAAGAGATATCCATGGATGTTGCTATGACTTTCCTTGTAGATGGTACCATAGATGAAATTGCTCTGGAGGTGGCGATAGATTCTGTAATATATGTTGACCCAGTAACTCTGGCAGCTATTGCAGCAACGGTCATAGCATGGTAAAAACCAGTCAAATTAAAATCAATTTATGGTGCCTTTATGAGAATACGATTTTCCAGAATTCGCGGAAACAGTAAATTTGATTCTTTCATTTATTTTATTTCTGTAACAAGTGGATTGATCGGATTTACTTTTGAAGTTTTAAAGCAGGCACCGTTTTATTTTAACTTTGCTCTTGCCTCTTTTTCTATATCAGTATTCATACTCTATAGATATTTTACTCCCAGATTTGTAAAAAAAGATAAGGATGCATCTCCAGTTATGACCAGGTACAGATTTCTAAACGAATTCGGAATAATAGCTTTTTTACTGGTACCGTGGATTCAGTTTGTTAGGATAGAGAACTTTCCCATAATTAGGGAATACCTTATCACATTTATTGTTGTCTGGTTAACCTTAGGTTTAGCAATTACGGTTTCTGCTATGCTTCACCTCAAAAATATTTCCCCTGGGTTCAATCACGGAGTTGAAGACAAAACTGTAATGAATTCATTTTTTAATAGATATCCCGGGATCACAGGGAATACTCCTGAAATACTAATGTTTGAGAAATCAGGAAAGAGAGGTGGGGCATGGGTCAATGGAATATTAAGAAAGAAAATTTGCATTGATAGAACATTCTGGAATACAATTTCTGAGGAGGAGAGAGATGCACTATTGCTTCACGAGATTGGGCACATAGAAAATAATAGCTATGCATTGCCTTTTATATATTCAATTGCTGTATCCTCTATAAACGCATTTGTATATACGAACTTAGTATATTTTGCAATAAACCTTGTAACCCTTGAAACAGCATTGACTTCAGTTATTAATATTATATACAATGTAATTCTCCTTCTCAGTACAGTAGTTGCCACATTAATTGATCTAAGGCTCAAAAAGCTCGGCTTGAAAATCAATGGGTCATACCAGATAAAGGCTGACCGGTTTGCATTAGAACATATGGACGGTAACAGTGAGGCAGTTATATCTATGATAAAAAAGCTGAGGTTATATGAAGAGAAAAGAATTAATGGAAAAAGGTTGCTATACGTTGACTCCACTTCTGAATTAAGGATTGAAAAATTGAGTGATAAACCTTGATAAAATTCAGTAAACTATATGTAGAATATAAACTCCATTTCATGCACTCGGCACTATTGAAGTTTGCTATAAGTCTTGATCTGGAAAATCCACACAATAAAAAACCCCTATCAATTGGAAATATTTCTAGGACGAACCTATCCTTAGCCATCTTTTATACGTGCCGAACGTGTCAAATTCATCAAACCATCACATAAAGAATTAAATTCAGGATAACCTAAAGTTCATGTAAAAGTAAGAATTATAAATGGCTTTCTGAACTTATAAGATACAGGAATATAGATAGAGGTATAGCTGCCCTATCACCATCTAAGTAGGGCAAAGTATCCCTTGTTAACAAATATCCCTTTGGGAAATATAAATTATTCACTTTTTTATTTCCATACTTTACCTCAATTCCTGTATCATTATAAAGGAAATCAACCTCCTTTCCCTTTTTGGTTTCCACATAGTATATTTCATGAAATTTATTGAATAGATGGTTACCGACGACGCCTTCTATGACTTTTGCCTGCTCACCTTCCCTGTATTCTGATTCACCCTTGGTATATTTTTTTAATACCCTGTAAATAAAAGGATCTGTAAAATATATCTTTTTATTGCTTCTGTACATGACTTTTCCATTCAATTTTTTATAAAATATTCTGGCAATAAACAAATCCTGCATTATTTCAATATAGGCTTCCACAGTTTTATTTGAACCTATAGATGTATTCTGAGCTATGGAATTAGCAGATAACCGTGAGGTATAGCTCGAGATCATCTGTTCAACAATCTCTTTAAAATACAACTGCCTTTTGTCAAGTTTTGAAATATCCCCTATAATCGCATCTTTATAAATTTCGTATAATCTATCCAGAGGGTCTGAATCCCTAACTTCATAAGATGGCCATAAAAAGCCTCCCGTTATCAAGTACTGTTCCAGAGCGTGGTTTAACTCTTCGATATACGGGGATACTTTTAAGGATAACTTATAAAAATCTCCTACTTTACGGATGTCTATATCCGTATCTACATCTATTTTTTTAAAAAACAAATCAAAATATTCTTTAAATTGCATGGGTAAAAATATAACCTTTGCAATATTCCTACCTGGGAATGTTTCCTTCAATAGGGAAATAGAGGAGGAACCCGTGAGGTAAATTCGTTTGTCATTAAGATATCCTGAATTGAAAAGACCGAGTATTAATATATTCCAATCTTTAACAAAGCTAATTTCATCCAGAAAGATAAATCTCATACTCTTCTGATCTGATTGTGCATCAAAGAAAGATAAGGCTGTTTTTATTTCTTCCTTATCATCTATAAAATCGCATGTCAGGTATAAAATATTTCTTGGATTAACATTTTTATTTAGAAGTAGATCCATTATTACCAATTTTATATAGGTTGTTTTTCCGACCTGTCTTGGCCCCAGCAGTATTATATTTTCGTCCTTATATTCGTAAATATGTCTTGGATTTAATTCAAGGGCTTTTTTTACCTTATTATCTCTAAGTATTCCTGTCCTGTCACGCCACCAGGGATTTTGCATTGAAATCGTTGATAAATCCACATTTAGTTATATATTACTAATTATTATTAATTTTTTGGTATTGATTACTAAATTTATTTGAATATTTAGTAATCAATTACTAACTTTTTACCTTATTCCCCGCTGGTTATGAATTTTCTACTCGTACCCAATATTTTATGGAAATATATCTTTCTGTTAACAGTACAATAGCCTTTCCACATAATAACACTTAATGAAACATGTTTGCAAATAAATTTATTAGCAATCAATGCCTTTATTTTCATGGATATCAATAAAAAACGCATCGAGAAAATGAGAGATCTGATTTTCCAGAATTTAATGGACAGCTATTTGCCATTTCCACTGGACACAAAATTATATTCATCATGGGCAAATGTAATTCCAAACAATGGAGACACTGTAATCTACACATCATATATGTACCAGATTTCAGGCATTTTAAAGCGTTATGAGGCATTATTCCCGAAGATATACCGCCTTAACATACCCAAAAGACTCATGACGGCATCAAAATTCCTTATAAAACCCAAGGATGAGGAATTGCAGAGGGCATTCAGAATACTGAAAAGTATAACATCCATGCTTTCAGGATCAGGTGTAAAATTTGGGTACCTGTATGATCAGGAGCCATATTCAGGTGCACTCCTCCTAGAATCAGGTTTCATAAAGGAATATAAGGAATATGGAGAAAAACTATACAGCTTCTTCAAATCAAAGGGCATAAAAAATATCATAACCGTTGATCCCCACACAACAAACGCACTGAAAAGGTATAAGGATTTTATAGATTTTGACATAGATATTAAGAATTATTTAGAACTTGTAAACTTCAAGGGAACCGGCAACTATGTTATACATGATTCCTGCCTATATTCACGTGCCATGGGAATGTACAGCGATATAAGGAATAAGGTTAATAATTCCGGCCTTGCCATAGATGAAAATTATCTCATAACAAGCAAGGAAATGGGAAGCTGCTGCGGCGGTCCCCTTTCACTTGTTTCTGCCCAGGACAGTGAGGATGTATCCAGGGCGAGGGCAGAGAAACTTCTTTCTGTCAATGAAAATGTTCTGGTTATGTGCCCGCTGTGCTACCAGAATCTATCTCCATATGTAAACAATATAAAAGATCTTGCAGAGGTGGTTTCATGAACTATGAATGGGACGTTGCAATAAACAAGGCTATACTGAATAATTCACCAAAAGTCCATAAAATCCTTGAGGAAAACCCCTACATAAAGGATGTAGCATTCGAATTGAGGGAAACCAAAAATAAGGTACTGGATGATATAGATTCTTACATATCAAAAACCCAGAAGAGCGTGGAAAAACTGGGTGGACATGTCCATATAGCAAAGAACAGTGCCGAGGCAATGAATATTGTAAAGGAAATACTCGGGGAGAAGAGGAAGATAGTGGTTTCCAAATCAAATGTGCTCTACGAGATTAAGCTCAGGGAAGAACTGGAAAATGAGGGCATGGATATCTGGGAGACCGATCTTGGTGAATACCTAGTGCAGCTCAATAAGGATATGCCATCGCATCTTGTTGCTCCCGCAATCCATCTGACAAAGGATAAAATAGGAAAGTTGCTGAATGAAAATCTGGATAGCAGCATAAACGAAAACACATCAGCTGAAGAAATGGTAAGCAGAGTCAGAGAATTCCTCATGGAGAAATACCTTGCAGCTGAGGTTGGAATAACAGGTGCAAATGCCATTGCAGCGGATACAGGGTCTGTTCTTCTCATAGAGAATGAGGGGAATATAAGAATTGATACGGTTCTGCCCCAGACACATATAGCCATAACCGGCATAGATAAGATTGTGCCCACCCTGAAAGATGCATTCAATGAGGTCATAGTGCAGGCATCATATGCCGGTTTTTATCCTCCTACTTATATCAACGTAACGTCAGGACCCAGTGCAACAGGCGATATAGAGCTCCAGAGGGTATCGCCTGCCACGGGACCCAGAGAATTCCATTTGATACTGCTGGATAACGGCAGGAAGGAGGCAATCAACTCTGACATACGTGAATCACTTCTCTGCATCAGATGCGGCAGATGCTATTTTTCATGCCCATCTTACAAGCTTTATGGCAAGGACTTCGGAGACAGCCCTTATACGGGTCCTACTGGAATAATGTGGTCTGCAATAACATCTAAAAAATACGACAAATCTATGCTTTGCATGCATTCTGGAGGGTGCAAGGAGGTATGCCCTATGGATATAAACATACCCAGAATGATAGAAAGAATAAAATTCCGTTACATGGAGGAATAGTAAAAGCGTACAGATATTAGCAAGCAATTTTCATAAAAGTAATATATATAATAATATTACTTTATTATAATGGCAATCAAAATTAGCCGTATGAATTTAAAAGGTCAGATAAGGATACCGAAAGAAATACGTGAATACCTGAATATAAGACCAGGTGAACACATATATTTTGAAACTTCCAAGGAGGGAATTATAATAAAAAAGGCACACATGAAAAAATTAAGCGATGTGCTCACATCGGCTAAACCTTTTGATGAAAATGTGATTCGATCAATTGAAGATATCAGGAATGAATGGATCTAAAATATATAATTACGATACAACTATAAATGATTTAACAAAATTTTTTGTACATATTTTTGTGGAATTATTTTTCCACACCATAAAGGCTAAATCAAAAATGAAATTACGCTGGTATGGTAAATGCTTTGACCACAAATGCACCATCAGGGGGCATTGAATTCCATAATGTATTGATTCCGGATCAGAAAGACTTTGAAGTTAAGCTCAAACCCCTATATACGGGAATATGCGGCACAGATCGTGGAGAGGTTAATGGAAGCCTATCATTTGCTTACAACCAGCCAGGTTATAATTTCCTTGTTCTGGGGCATGAGGCTGTATGCCAGGTGATTGATGCCACAGAAAATGAATATGGAATAAAGACCGGCGATTATGTTGTACCCGTTGTGAGAAGGCCCGGAAATTGTGTGAACTGCAGAATAGGAAGAGAGGACAACTGCTCTGATGGAAAGAAGAATGAGGCAGGAATAACAGGTCTTCATGGATTCATGCGTGATTATTTTTTTGATTCCCCGGGAAATCTTGTGAAGGTAAATGATAGAAGCATGGTGAGAGAAGCAGTTCTTACAGAACCGGCCAAGAATGTTATGAAAGCTTTTGAGGTCTTCGATACCATATCGAAAAGATCCATATACCAGAATGAAGATTCCACATTTGCTGGAAAAAATTGCCTTATTATTGGGTCCGGCAGTGAAGCATTCATATATACAATGATGGCACATGAATATATGTTCAATGTATATATGACAAACAGGCATACCCTTGGGGAATCTAAATTATCAATTCTGGAAAAAACAGGAAGTATATTCTTTGATTATACCGATAATGTTCCACTGAAAGGCATAGATCTGCTGATAGATACCAGCGGGGACCCAGCTACTATATTCAAATTCGTTCGCATGATGAATAACAATGGAGTTACAATACTTTTTGGGACAAACGGCAAGGCACCCGGAACACAAGTTAACGGTGAGGATATAGATTATATTATAGAAAGAAACATATGCATGGTCGGTTCAGTAGATGGGGCAAAAAAGCATTATTTCGATGCATTGCGATATTTAGAAAAATGGGGGCATTCTCAAAATTCAGTGATAAATAAACTGATTACCGGAACATATTCACCGGAAAATACGGAAATTTTCCTGACCAAACCAGAAGGTGAAATAAAATCAATAATTAAATGGTAGTAATTTCCAAAGGCTATACTGGCAAGGGATTAATACAATTTAGTAATGCAAATGCATGATTAATGATGGTATGCAGTTCAGGTACAGGGATGATGGTCATTTTGTTTATCCTGATTATAATGGCTATAACTTTTCGAATATAAACAGCACGATCTTATCAGTATTCGGCATAAATAATAATGGAATTTCACTTGAAAAGGATCTTTACAGCAATATTTCCGGTTCAAAAAAGGTGGTATTTTTTTACATAGATGGTCTCGGGTATGATAGCTGGAAGAATTATCTGGGAAATTACAGACCATTCCAGGAGATCAATAACTCTGGCATAGTATCACCAATAACCTCGGTATTTCCATCTACCACTGCCGCCGCAAGCAATACGATAAATACTGGTTTAACTCCTGCGGAACACGGATTATTTGAGTGGAGGCTTTACCTGGAAAGTTACAATATGGTTGTGAAAAGCCTGCCATTTATTCCTGTATATAAACAGGACAGGCAGAAATTTGCAGATTTAAAACCTGATCCTTCAATCCTTTTTCACGGAAAAACCTTCTATGAAACCCTGAATGAGCACGGAATAAAATCATATGTAATATCATTTTCGGACCTATTGAAAAGCAGCTACAGTAGGATAATGTATTCCGGTGCAAAGGAAAAGAAGAGGTATGATTTCCTCTTCGAAGGTTTCCTCATACTGAGAAAGCTGTTGAAGAAGGTGCGTGAAAATTCATACATATTCTTCTACATAGAGGATCCTGATAAAATGGAGCACCGGTACGGCCCTGGAAGCCAGGAGCATATAGAATCACTGCGGTATATAGCATCAATGTTCAATGATTTGTTCGGGGATCTTGCAGGTGAGGATATTGCAGTTATGATCTCATCTGATCATGGTTTTACCCCTGTTAATAAAAAAACATATGTATCGGGAATCAGGAATTTAATGAAAACCAAGAATGGAAGGGCAATACCGGAAACATGGAGCCCCAGGGATATGATGTTGCATACAGATAGCCCGGAGGATATGAAAAGTATACTTGAGGATCAGCTCCATGGTCGTGCAGAAATTCTTACAGGCAATGAAATTCTCAAAATGGGGTTGATGGGGAGAAATACTGTTTCTGAAAATTATATTTCACGAATGGGTGATCTTTTGATCCTTCCGTATTCGGGAAATACTGTATGGTACAAATATTACGATGATGATATTATAAAAGATCGCGGGATGCATGGTGGTCTCAGCAGGGAAGAAATAATAATACCATTTGCATCAATTAATTTAAAAGATATTAAAAATTACTGAAATTATTTTGTGTTCTTAACAAGATTTTCATAAATATCGAGGAATTCAAGCCCCTTGTTTATCCCACCGAAAATTTCCTCATTTCTTACAGATTCGGCGGCTTTTTTCATTTTATCCGGTTCCTTAATCCCTGCATTTCCTATCATTGATTGCACGCATCTGTTTATTCTCAGTGGGCTGAGCTGGAACTTATACATGGTTTCAACTATGTTTTTCAGGTTATCTATTATGTACTGCCTTGATCCATCACTTGAGGACATTGCAACAAAGAAAGAATCCATATCCTGCTTCTTAGCCTTTCCGGATTTGATGAACTCCATAATGGCTTTATGGTTACTGTCTCCATTAAGCACACCTGATGCAGTTATTGCCTTGGTCTTGTCCTCATCATTTGTTGTTGTTTCTATTAAATTTGCAAAATACCCGAAATCGTTGTTTACTTTTCCCTGTGCAATAAGGTATGCAAGCCTGAAATCTGGTTCCACCTGACTGTATTCCTTATATTTGCTGAGAAGTGTTTTGCAGAAATCATCATTAATATACGCCAGCTTTGTGTAGAGTCCGGAGAGCGATATTTTATAGTTAAACTCATCCTTTTTATTTGCCTCTATGTATTCCATTTTATCCTTTATGTAAAAGTTCGCAAGATCCCTAAAGTAAACATTTCCCGTTATATTATACAGGGAATAAAGCTGTTTTGATATCTCATCAATGACTATGTTATCATTTATGCCGTAAAGCTTTTCGATCCTTCTTACATACTGTGTCATATTTATTTTGCCTGATAGAAGGAACGCATAGAGGTCGTTTGCAATGCCCCATTTCTCATCAATCGATATCTGTGAAAGGTTTCTTGTCACGGATTCATACATTGCATCGTCATAGAGTACCCTATAGAATCCGCTGTGCCCGTAATTCAGTGAGAGAACATCACCTTCGATTTCCATTTCCTTTCCTTCCATAAGGGTACTTTCCTCACTGGAAAATCTGTTTATGAATAATGGTATTTTCCACTGTGAATTTTTATCTCCCTCAAGGAAATAAAACTGTTTCTGTGTTATTTTTAATTTGTCATCACTCCTTTCAGTTATAAGATATGGATACCCTTTGTTTGATATCCACTGCTCCATTATTAAGGAAACACCCTTTCCGGATTCCTTTTCTATGGCATTCCATAGATCGGATCCTGAGGCGTTCTTATATGAAAATTCCTTAAGATAATTTCTCATTGCCTTCATGAATACATCCTTGCCCACATACGCTTCTATCATTCTCAAAACATTTGAACCCTTGCCGTACCTTATTTCATATGAAAGCTGTGATACGCTCCTGGGATCTGAAACATCCGCATTTATGGGATGTGAATTCTTTAGGGAATCCATAGTGTATGCCCCATCTGTCTGGTCAAGAAGGAAATCACCGAAAAATTTCCACTCCGGATCAGTACTGTCAACGGTCTTGAACGCAAAGAATGTGGCAAAGCTTTCATTCAGCCACAAGTCATTCCACCATTTCATGGTCACAAGGTCGCCGAACCACATATGGACAAGTTCATGTGTTATAACCTCTGATGTTCTTTTATAACTCTTACTTGTTGTTGAATCATCAATATTCAGAAGGATTTCCCTGAATGTAATTGCGCCCCAGTTTTCCATGGCGCCAGCAGCAAATTCCGGAACAGAGATAAGGTTTAATTTTGGAAGCATATAATCTATTCCTGTGTAGGTTTCAAGGTAATTCAATGATTTCTTTGCAACTTCAATTGGATACCTGGATGATGTTAAATGTCCCTTCATTGCCGTAAGATAAAGTTTTTTACCCTTATATAAATCTTCCACCTCATCAAATTGGCCTACTCCAAGGTAAACAAGATATGTTGCCATTCTGGGAGTTTCCTCGAATTCAATAACCTTCTTTCCATTTTCCAGTTTTTCCTTTTTTGCAGGCATGTTTGAGATGGCTCTGAGGTTACTGTCAATCTTCATAGAAATGTTAAACGTAGCTTTGTAATTCGGGTTATCAATGCATGGAAATGCCCTTCTGGCATCTGATTCTTCGAACTGGGTTGAAAGTATGTACTGAGTCTCTGTTCCGGCAAGATAGAAACCCTTCAGACCACGGTCCACATCAGATGAAAATTTTACATCAACTGAAATGTCACCTCCATCAGTGTAAAATGTTACGCCATCCTTATCTGCTTCATATTTTACCGCTGATCCATTGATTTTTACTCCATGTATATCTATATTATTTAAATCAAAAGTTATTTTCTTTTCTGCATCCTTAATTTTTACTGTTTCATCTCCTGTATACTTTTTGTGTTTGAAATCTATATCGAGGCTAAGCCTGTAATTTATAACTTCCATATCAGTTTATATGTATGCATTTAATAAATTTTTGCGAAGTTGAATAATTTAAATAATAACAGGATATACTGTTTTATGGATAATAAATATAGCTTCGCCTATCTAGGTCTTGCTGTTATGATGGTTCTTCTCTTCATACAGTTCATAATGGGCATATTCATAAATCTCTATGTGCCATTCCCACCATTAAACAGCATATCACATATTGGGCCCGGGGCTTTTCCTTCTAATTACCTCACCGTAATGTTTCACATGATGTTGGGATTCCTTATTCTCATAGTTTCATTCATAATGCTCTTGCTAAGTATAAAAATTCAAAACACAAAGCTCATTGTATCATCTGTTTTATCTTTTATTTTTGTCATAATAGCAGGAGTTTCAGGATTCCTGTTTCTGTTCAATGAATACAATAGATATTCATTCATTATGGCAACATCATTCATAATAATTGTAATGTCTGAATTTTATTATCTCTATACCCTGAAACTTATAAGTGGTACATCTTCAAAATATTAATACATTATAAAAAAATATTATTTTTCCATTAATTCGCATGACCTTTTATAAAGTATATCTCTTAAAAGAAGGAAAGCCCTGAAGTTTTCCGGGTTGAAGCGTTCTGTAAATCCCTCTTTTCTTGATAGAACTCTGTAATAGTACATCACTTCTACTGTTTTTCTACATGCCCTGAAAGCAACTCTGGCCGATCTGCTTTCATTCAATAGTATGGAATAATCCATGGCCCAGCCCTTTTCTCCCTCTATTTTTTCAAGAAAACTGAAATCTCTTGGATTTTCTCCGGTAATTATATAGTTCTCTAGGGATCTGATAAATTCAAACATATTTTTGTATTCATCTGCATGGTTTTCGTCCATCTTTATTAGTCTTCCAATCAACTCTGCAAGTTCATATTCTTTCATAAAATAGAGCTGTATCCCTGAATCATAATCCTCTTCTTTCTGATTTACACAGCAGTGAAATTTTGGAAATTCTGTCATAATTAACAAGTATATCATAAAATATATACCTTCTGTATCATGCTAAATTACTTATAAAATTTCCATGTATGTTTCATAATCTATGATTCCAAATTTTTTTAAGGTGATATCAATAAATTTTTCCTTGACCTCATTAAAACTATGCTGTTTTCCCTGAATTGAATCCATGGACGTCATTATTTCTGGTGAAAAGTTGCATGGATTTATTACATTAAATTTTTTTAAATCTGTGCACACATTGAGTCCCATCCCGTGCATTGTTGTAAATTTATCAATTCCGAGTCCTATGGAACATATCTTTTTATTTCCAACCCATACACCAGTTTTTTCGTTCAGCATTGGCGTTCCTTTAATTTCATAATAATCCAGCAGTTCAATTACAGATTCCTGAATTAATTTTATTAGCTTCAACGCATCAAGTTTTGATCTTTTCAGATTTATAATATAATATGCAACAAGCTGGCCGGGACCGTGATATGTTAAATACCCTCCGCGGTTTATTTTTATTGCACCTTCAAGGCTTCCACTGAAATGTGAACCTGCAGTATAAATATCGGGGTGCTGGAGAAATATGAATGTATCGCATGATTCCTCTTTATTGACTTTATCATGAATTTTTTTCTGGAAATCAAGTGCCTTTAAATATTCAACAGTTTCAAGGTCGTATACTATGCCACAGTTCTGAAAATTAGTTTTCATTATATTACATCCCAATATAGAGCTTTACATTTTTATTTTGTATATAAAATTCGCTATGAATAGGATTTTAAGTGGTATATAATTATATAGCAAAAACATTTAAATTATAGGGCATTAGTTAATCATGGAAAAAATAAATGGCAGAATAAAGAAGATAAATTATCTTATTAAGGGTGTTGAAACAAAGGACGGGGCCGGAGTGCGCCTGAAAAGAATTTTCGGCGGTCCGAATACAGTTAACATAACAGACCCATTTCTTCTACTGGATCACTTTGGGTCCGATAAAATTAATGATTACATCTCAGGATTCCCATGGCATCCACATAGAGGAATAGAAACCATAACATATTTGCTGTCAGGTAAGGTCGAGCACCGTGATAGTACAGATCACCGTGGAACAATATACCCGGATGAACTTCAGTGGATGACTGCAGGAAGTGGCATATTCCATGAAGAGATGCCTAAGCCACTGGATGAGAAAAATCCAGAGGAGCTATTAAGGGCAAATGGAATGCCAACCCTTGTCTCCGGTTTCCAGCTGTGGTTAAATGTTCCCGCTAAATATAAAATGACTGTTCCAACATACAGAAATATAAAGGGAAGCGACGTGCCGGTAATCTCTCTTGATGGTGCAACGGTCAAGATTATTGCTGGAGAATATAATAAAACTTCAGGCATGTACACATCACAGTATGGCATAGATCCGCTTTACCTTGACGTTTCCATGGATGAAGAATCTGAGTTCAGTTACCCCATTAAGAACGGATACACATCTATTATTTTTTCAGTGACTGGAGAGGGAATTTACGGTGATCAGAAACTTGAACCTGATACAGCGGCCATATTATCTATGGACGGAGATTACGTTAATGTTAGAACTGGTAGATCAGGATGTAGATTCATACTATTATCTGGAAAACCGATCCATGAGCCTGTAAAATGGTACGGGCCAATAGTTATGAACACCGATGAGCAGATACGGGAGGCAATCAAGGATCTGAATAGGGATAACTTTGTCAGGGAAAAGAATCCGGTAATGGAATAAAACCAGTATCTATTTAATTTTAGATAATAGTTAAATATGCCTTAATGATTATACGGCATGGAAAATGACAGTGACTTTAATCAGTACATGATATCATTTAAATATCAATTTAAATCATACCTCCGTACAAAAAGGTTCCTGGGATTATTCATTTTTACTCTTATAATCTCAGTGGGTATAACTGCATTAATACTGCACGATGAATACAGTATGTTGAAGGCAGGGACTCCATTATTTTATTTCTATAATTATCTTGAAGGCTTCGCCACAGATCTGGTTGTAATCATAGGTGCATTCTTCGGAGGGGATATAATTTCCACGGATACAGGTACAAATGCAGCATATTACACACTGGTTCAGCCCGTAAGAAGATCGGTACTGTTTTTGGGTAGATACACTGCTGCTTTGATATCCTCATTTGTTATAGTATTTGTATATTTTCTAATAGGTATTATAAGCTCATTTTATCTTTACGGCACTGTAACCTCAGTTATATTTGAAAGCTTAGGAATAGTCGTTCTGTTCCTTGCAGCCGCAATATCATTTGCCTCACTGTTTTCCGGAATATTCAAGGGACAGTCCAGTGGAATTATAGTTTCGGTACTTCTTCTATTTATAGGTTTTCCCATAATAGATGAATTTGTGGGGGCCATTGGAGGTATAGACCCTCTGTTTTCACTTGACTTTGCCGGGCACATTATGTATCTAATATTTGAAAAGCCATATCCTGCGGCGAAGGTTGTGGGTCCGGCTGGTTTTGGAGGTTCCGGAGCGGCTGCTGCAAGGGTATCCTCATTTGTTGGGTATACATTTAATCCCACGGTTATGCAAGGGATAGGTGTGCTGATTGCATATATGGCAATATGCGGAATAATTGCTATACTGCTGTATACCAGGAGACAGATAGAGGGATAAATATGGAAATAAGTTTCAATAATGTATCAAAAAATTACAGTAAATTCAAAGCTCTTGACGATGTATCGTTCCATTACAATGGTCACGGTGCCATAGGATATCTTGGTCCCAATGGTGCGGGAAAGACAACGACACTGAAAGTTATGACAAACCTGCTGCATCCGACCTCTGGAACCGCAGAATTGAACGGCATAGATGTAAATAAGCACCCAAAGCGAGCCATGTTAAATGTTGGGTCCATGATAGAGACTCCTACCCCATATCCATTTCTTACCGTGAAAGAATCACTGCAATTTGTTGCAGAACTCCGGGGAATTGATAAAAAAACAATGGAATCAAGAATAGACGAATTCTACGATGCATTAAAACTTCCTCCATTGAAATCAAGAATGGGGCAGCTTTCCAAGGGGCAGAGACAGCGTGCCGTATTTGCATCAGTACTTATATCAGACCCGGACATTGTTATACTGGATGAGCCTACCAGTGGGCTGGACCCATTCGAGAGGAAAATATTCAGGGATTTCATACTTAAGCTTAAAAAAACAAAACTCGTCTTCTTTTCATCCCATATCCTTTCAGAAGTTTCAGAAACATGCGATGATGTTATATTTATAAATCATGGAAAAATACTAAAGCAGGGAAAAATAGAGGAGATATCACAGGAATTCAACACCAGTGCCGTCTCTGTAGAGTTCCTCAAACCTGTTGACGATTCCATGGTAAAACAGCTGGATACAATTGGTTCAGGGGTGCTTAAAACTGAAGGGAGGACAGCTGTAATTAAATTTTCTGGAAAGGAATCTGACAGAGCAGAAATACTCCAGGACGTGATTAAACTGGCTCCGGTTATTTCATATACTTCATACGGTTCCGATCTGGAATATGCATATATTTCCATACTGGGTGAAAAATAGGAAGAGGTGTTGTTGCAATGATCAGAAAGTTTCCTGATAATTTTATGTTTGGAACTGCTACGAGTCCGTTCCAGGTGGAAATGGGTAAATCTAAGAATTCGATCTCATCAGAAAGTGACTGGTATAGTTGGGTTCATTCAGAATCAATAATTAAGAAAACTTACGTAAGCGGTGATTTTCCTGACAATGGTCCAGATTTCTGGAATGATTATAAAAAATATGTTGATTATGCAGTTTCAATGGGGAACAATGCAATAAGAATAGGCATTGACTGGGCACGAATATTTAAACAGAGTACGGAAAACATAAAGGTTATAACAGTTACTAACGAAAATGGCGATGTTTATGAAATGGAATTTCCCGTAGAATTTATGGTTCAAATGGATCATATAGCAGATGTATCCTCAGTTAACCATTATAAGGAAATATTATCCTATATCAAATCCAAGGGGTTAAAACTTGTACTGACAGCATACCACTGGCCGCTGCCTTTATGGCTTCATGATCCTGTTCAATGCAATAAAAATTTTATGGAATCTATGAGAAAGGGATGGGCAGATAAGAAAACGGTGGTGGAGTTCGGCAAGTATGTTTACTACATTTATAAAAAATTCAACGAGTATGTGGATATCTGGCATACGATAAATGAACCGAATATTATAGCAATAAATGGTTATCTTTATGGGAATCTTGAAGGATTTCCACCGGGCATATCCGACTTCAAATTAACAGTTGAAGTGCTGAGAAATTTGGCATATGCACATAATATTGCGTATAAAATCATTAAAAGGGAAAATCCCGCTACCACTGTAGGCATAAATGTTGCAGTACCGTATTTTCAGCCTGAACTTGACAATCCGAAAAATAGATTCATCAATGAATATGTTTCTTATGTATTTTATAAGCTCTATCTAGATTCCGCGCTGTACGGAAATTTTGATTCATCTCTTTCTGGTATTTACAGTGAATCTAGACCAGAAGAATTCTCAGGCACTGATTTCATAGGAATAGACTATTACAGCAGAATCATTGTAAGATACGTAGACAATGATAATGTGGATATCAGGTATAGATTTGCCTTCCTCCCGTGCAAGACCTGCTCCGATAACTACATGGATATATTTCCTGAGGGAATAAGGACCGTTACCGTATCACTGTTCAACCGGTACAGGAAACCTATTATAATACTGGAAAACGGGGTAGCGGATGCAACTGGAAAAATCAGAAAGGAATTCATAGAAAAACATTTAATTGAGCTACACAGGGCAATAAAAGAAGATTTTGTCCCGGTAAGAGGGTATTTCCACTGGTCTCTCATGGATAATTATGAATGGGCAAGGGGATACAAAGATAAATTCGGACTTTATGCAGGGAGTAATGGTGAGTATGAAGCAACCGAAGCTGCAAGGTATTACAGTAAAATTTGCCATGAGATGGGCATATTTGATGAAAAGTACAGGGAATACTAGATAAAAATTAAATAATAAACATTGATATAACTCTATGTACCTGAGAAGCTATCTGAATTCAGACGAGGTTATGACCATAATAGATAGTATAGTTCATTCTGATTTTGTTCAGGCTATGAAGGATGGAACTCTGGAGGATGATAAATTCAGATATTATTTAACCCAGGACCATATATATTTAAAATATTACAAGGAAGCAGGCACCACAGTAGGAGAGTTATCGCCTAAAGAAACAGTGAAGCAACTTTACATGGAAATAGGAAGCGAAGAACCCGTGTTTCATACAACTATGCTGGAAAGGTTCAATGTGAATGGTAATAATATAAAGGATTCGGATGCCAATTATACAACCTATTCATATATTAATCACCTGATCAGGTGGTCTAAAGATTCCGATGTCAATGGCATGCTTTCCATGTTTCCATGTCAGTGGTCTTATGGTTATATAGCAGAAGCTATTCCTGCACCTTCAGAGAAATTTAAATTCTGGTTTGATTTTTACCATTCACAGGTATACAGATCTATAACAGACAAATATATAGAAATACTGGGAAACGTAGAACTCAGCGAAAACCAGGAGCAGATATTAAGATTCGGCCTGGAATATGAATTGAATTACTGGTATGAATGCTATAAATAATTTTGGGAGGTTATAATTGGGTTACAACAAACACAATATTTTCAATGAAAATCTGGCAAGCAATAAATACCGGTTAAACATTGCCATACAATGATCGAACAGACACTGGATTACCTTTATAATCTCAAGAGGGAAGGCATAAAATTGGATCTGAAGGCAACTAAAGACTTCGCTGAACATCTGGGCAATCCGCAGGATAAATTTAAGAGTATTCACATTGCGGGAACAAACGGAAAGGGTTCCATAGCCTCTTATGTCTATAATATACTCAGGCAGCATTTCAGTACTGGAATGTATACATCACCACATCTTCTAAATTTCAATGAGCGTATAATCCTGGGAACAGAACCTATACCGGATCAATATATTTTAGATTTCATCAATTCTAATAAAGAATACATAGATAATCTCGGAATTAATTACCGGAATCCCACTTTTTTTGAAACAACTACTGTAATGGCATTCAAATATTTTGCAGACAATAATGCTGATTATGCTGCTGTTGAGGTGGGCCTTGGTGGTAGACTCGATTCAACCAATATCATTATCCCAGAGGTAAGTGTCATTGCTCAGATAGGCTATGAACATTATCAGCGTCTTGGATGCTCTCTCACATCCATAGCCCATGAAAAGGGCGGAATAATTAAAAGTAACCGGCCGGTAATATTACTGGACGATAAACCAGAAGTAGTTGCGGAAATCAAAAAGATAGCAGATGTGAGAAACTCAAAACTAATCATGGTAAATAACTACTGCTCAGTGTCTGACCTGAAGTACAATCTGGGTGGAATGGCATTTACTGTGAAAACCCCATACGATGAATATAATATTAAGACTTCTAACCTTGGGCTGTTCCAGGTAAAAAATGTATGCACCGCTATATCTGCAGTAGAGGCCCTCCCTGAAGGAAAACCGGAGAAATCCGTAATTGAGAAAGGAATATCTGAGAGCAGATGGCCATCAAGATTTGAGGTTATAAGCAGAGAACCTTTAATCATAATGGATTCTTCGCATAATCCTCCGGCTGCAAGTGCTCTGGTGGAAACATATAAAAAATTTGTTGATCGAAAGCCACTGCTGGTTATAGGTATGCTGGACGACAAGGATTATTTTTCATATATGTCAATCCTAAGGAAAATATCGGACTCTGTTGTTCTTACAACACCGGACGAACCGGGGAGGTTCCTTGATCCAGCTCTGCTGAAAGAGGGCATCGGACATATGTTCCCAGAAACAAAAGTTATTCGGGACCCCATAGAAGCGTTTAACTATGCCAGGTCAAATTCTGACTGTGTTCTTGTAACCGGATCAATGTATCTTGTGGGTATGTTAAAAAAATATCTGAATTCGCCAGTCAGACCATTTAACATGGATTAATCTATCGGTAAAATAGTAGGTAACAAACCCAGTTAAAAAACATATTTGTATATAGAATATATATCTTTTAATTACTGGTAACTATGGACAATCCTTTTATAAAATACAACAAATCAAACGATTACGTGACGGGCGACCTTAAAAAACTGAGTAGTTCATACATACCTGATAACTTTCCACACCGGGAAAAACAGATAGATGGAATTGCCAGGGTTATGAGTTCCATTGTTACAGGAGGCATATCATCCAATCTGCTTCTATATGGGAAATCAGGTTCCGGAAAAACATCCTCCGTTATTTATGTTACAAATATGCTAAAAGAAACACTCAATGGAAACATTAACATCCTTTATATAAACTGTGAGATATACGATTCTCAGTACTCCATTCTTGTTTATCTTACCAATGCTATAGAATCTGGAGATTCACCCATACCCATACTGGGACTCCCGCAGGACAAAATATATTCTGAGCTTGTTAAAAGGCTCAATAAATCTGGAAGATACACGGTAATCATACTGGATGAAATCGATAAATTAATCCAGAAAAGTGGAAGTGATGCTCTCTATGTTCTATTAAAAATTCTGACCGAAAGCAATGCATCCATGATAGGAATTACCAACGATGCATCATTTGTTTCTTCCCTGGATGCAAGGGTTCAGAGCAGGATGAATCAGGAAAGCATAATATTCCCACCGTATAATGCCATGGAACTCCGGGATATATTAAAATTCAGGGTCAATGGAGTAATAAAGGAGGAATTTATAACAGACGCAGCCATAAACCTATGTGCTGCACTGGGTGCCCAGGAACACGGAGATGCAAGAAAGTCCATTGACCTTTTGAGAATTGCCATTGATTCGGCACTGAAGGACGGAAAATCATACATATCCATTGAAGATGTTTACCTTGCAAGGGACAGATTTGAGATGAACGTGCTCAAGGAATCCATAAAAACACAGCCTATACATTCAAAAATGGTACTGTTAAGTGCATGCCTCACCCAGGAAACCGACGCAGACCTATCCGTTACCGGGGAAATATATGAAAATTATAGAAATATATGTTCTGAAATAGGATTTCAACCACTAACAATGAGGAGAATTTCCGATCTGCTTTCCGACCTCGAGGACACAGGCCTCCTGACAACAAATACCAGATCACTTGGGAGGTATGGGAGGATGAAGTTTATCCGTGTCATGGGTTCCATACAGAGCATACAGGGATATATACTGGAGGACCCGGCATTTTCCAATTTTCAGGGATCCAAAATTGTGAGGCAGTCCAAACTGAGAACAAATTTCGATGCGTATGTGGAAACCTATAAAAATGGAGATTTTGATGGTAAATAATATTTAAAAATATTTAATAATGCATTTATAATATAGTATTATGTTTAAAGTATATAAACTGGCAAAAACTCAGAGAGAAATACTCGACAGTTTGCTTGCGGATGACATAGTGGGCCGCCAGACAGTATTGTATAAGGATGGTTCCAATTACGGTTTTGATTCTTCCTATATTGTTATAATAGAAGGTTCAGAAAATATATTCAAGAATGTAGATTCAATTGCAAATGGAAAACTGGAAGAACTAAAAAAATCAAAGGAAGAGGAGATATATAAGCAAATCAAGGATGAGGAGAACAATTCAAAGGATGGTCTCGGTTTTATTTTCGGATGAATATGCTAATAATAACGGGTATGCCAGGATCCGGCAAGGATGAATTCGTAAAGGTTGCCAAGGAACTTGGGTTCATAGATGCCCACATGGGAAATACTGTAAAGCAGAATGCATTGAAGCATCATATAGATATGAATGATAGGAGCATCGGGACCTATGCCACAGAAGAGAGAAAAAAATATGGTATGGACATATGGGCAAAGAGAACTGCGGAATTTATCTCAAACCCTGATATAACAATAGTAGATGGTCTGAGGAATGAAGAAGAGCTTGAATATTTCAAAAATAATTTTCAAAATATTTTTGTTATTGCGGTTTTTGCAAACGAATCCGACAGGCTTGAAAGAATACTCAACAGGGATCGTGAAGATGATGGCCATGATTATTCCGGAATGCATCAAAGGGACACCAGGGAGCTTTCATGGGGTATAGGCAAGGTGATATCATTAGCTGATTTCATGATTGTAAACGATTCAACCCTGGAAGAGTACCACAAGAATGTAAGATTATTGCTTTCACATATAATGGAACGACATCCTGAAATAAACCCTGAAAAATCAGGCAGGTAATTTTCTGGTATAATTATAAAGGGAATCGAAGAATAATTTTCCAGTACCGTTTTCGTAAAAATTTCCATCATGCATTAGCTGATAGTTGTAATATACCCTTTCAGGATGTGGCATTAAACCTATTACGTTTCCTGATTTATTGGTCAATGCCGCGATATCCATTACTGAACCGTTTGGATTCCATGGATATGAGGAATCTGTACCGTCTTCATTTGTATACTGGAATAACATCTGATCATTATCCAGTACACTGTCCAGTGTTTTGTCGCTGTCGAAAATAACTTTCCCTTCCATATGGGCTACAGGAACCTGCATTATTTTACCTGAAAAATATTTGCTGAAAATTTTATTTCTGGATGCATATTTTACATAGGTGTATCTGCATTCAAATCTATTGGAGTTATTTACGGCAAGAACCATATTCCTGTTTTTCCTGCTATCCACATCGGGTAACAGACCCAATTCACTCAAAACCTGGAATCCGTTGCATACACCGATTAAAATCTTTCCAGAATCTGTAAATCTTTCCAGTTCATGCATATACGGTAAAAGCCTTGCCGCAAAGATGGACCCTGCCCTGATGTAATCTCCTGCCGAAAATCCACCGGGAATAAATAACAGGTCATAATCTTCAAATTTCTTTTTTCCTATCTGCGAGATATGTATATATTCGGAATTAAAACCGGATCTCTTTAGGGAATAGAAGGCCTCCTCTTCATTGTTGGTACCTTCCATTCTGAGGATTCCGGCTTTTAACTCATTATTTAGCACTCTTTCTCTCCTTTGATTTGACTCTTAATCCTGTATACCCACATTTTCTGCATTTTGTTGCGTTAATTGAATTTCTGGCATAACATCTCATACATATTTTGCGTGTCAGTCTTCTTTCTATTGCTTCTGCGAACGGCATAAAATCACTTAATCCTTATCTTTAAAGCATATTTTAACTTTGTTGTGGAGGTTTGTTGTCGAAAAATTGTAGCATTCATCTGGTTGTGTACAATATTTTGTGTAAATATAAACCCCCTGTTAGTAATGATATGATCATTAAATAACAGGGAGAAATACCTCTTTTGAAATCAGGAGGTAATAAAATATGGAATATGACAATATAAACATATCGAATGTGGAAGACATAATAGCACAGCCAGTGAAGGAAAAACTGGAAACACTTATGAAGCTCGAGCATGACCAGTATTTAGAGGAGAATCCAGGAATAAAGAATGGCTATTACAAAAGGAATTTAAAGACAAAGTATGGTGAAATTACGGAATTATCAGTACCCAGGAACAGGGACAATAAATTCTACAGTGCAGTAATAGATGAGAACAAGTCAATAGGCCTTGATGGTTATGGATAGTTTAAACTTATACACATCTAAAAAGATATATATAACTAATGATTTATATAAATATATAAGGGAGGTAATGTAAATGCCGGGAAGAATATATACAGGTGAAGAGAAGTTCAATATTATAATGGAGTCATTCCAGAATCCCAATATTACAATAGCAGCAATATGCAGGGAGCATGGAATAGCAGTATCACTGTTCTATAAATGGAAGGAGCAGTTTTTAGAAGCTGGAAGAAAGGGACTGGAAGGTAAAGACCCTGACAAGTCCTTAATAAAGGAGAATGAAAATCTTAAATCAATAATAGGTGAAATGACCATAGCAAATGAAATATTAAAAAAAAATTATATGAGGAGGAAAAGGTGAGTTCAGTGAATGAGATGTATAATAATGGAATGAAAATAAGCAATGCATGTCATTATTCTGGAATAAACAGGATTACATACTATTACAGGAAGAAGCATGAAAACAGGGAAGATAAAAGATATTCAACAAGAATAGACAGCAGCATAGTGGATAAGATAATAGAACTATCTAGGGAAAGAATAACATATGGCTATAACAGGATCTGGGCACTGTTGAGGAATTCAGGCATAAGGATAGCCAGGAAGACAGTATACAAAATAATGAAGAACAACAATCTGACTTTACCATTGCATACACATAAGAATAAAAGTGAATTGAAATTATTAAAGGCTAATAAGCCGGAGATGTTAATAGAAACAGATATTACATATATACCTACTAATAATGGAATGACCTATTTAATGTGCATAAAGGATGTATTCTCAAAAGAATGGTATGGCTATAATTACAATACATCATGCACTTCCAAGGATGCAATAAATGCTGTTGATAATGCTATTATAAGGAAGTTCAACGGAAATATACCAGATAACCTTACATTAAGAACTGATAATGGTCCACAATATATTTCAAAAGAGTTCAATGAGTATCTTAAAACAATGGGAATCAACCATGAATACATAGAAAAGGAAACACCTGAAGAAAATGGTGATATTGAATCATTCCACAATTCAATTAAAACTGATTATATCTGGATCAATGAAATAAGTAATTTCAATGAGGGAAAGGGAATAATAGAAAATGCATTCAATGATTACAACAATACAAGGCCGCATTCTACCCTGGATTACTATTCACCTGTACAGTTCCTTGATAAATGGAACAGTGACAGCAGCTTCAGGGAATATTATAGAGTATTTTTAAAGAATCTGAAGGATGGCTATAGAAGGAGAAAGAGCAATTATTATAGGAGGTCTATGACAAGTGTCTCATAAAATGGAAAGATTTTTGTTTAATATTCACTATCCAACATCAATACGTTTATATATTAGAAATAGGTAAAGATTAACATGACAAAAACAAGTTTTGTTATAGGTATGGAGAAATATAGTATTCGCAATATCTTGGATAAAAGGCAAGAAGATAATTGCGTTTATCTTATTTCACAAAGAACTGATGGATTAGTAGATAACAAACGCAAGAAAATGAACCGAAAGTGAATAGACATAATTATCGGTGTGTTGCTGGTAACAATGCTATTTTTTGGTTTTATGCGGCATATGGAGGTTCTTTGATGCTGAACGAGGTTGGAACCGCCACGAGCTATTTCGAAACAGGTTCTTCGATTACCTCATCATCAGCATATGTCTATTACTACTACGCTTTCTGGAGTCCATCTCACGGAAATGCTATACAGTCCATGATTAATGCAATGTATGCAACAGGAATGGGCTGGATAATTACAGGAATCGCTGATCTTGTCAATGCATCTGTTGGTCACCAAGCTTTGGTAGGTTCAACAGCAGTTGCTTGGGTTGCAGGGTTTTTAGTTGGTCTTTACACTGGTGCTAGTGCGTTGGTTGCTGCTAGTGACGCTGCTGCCGAAGCAGGTGTGTCAATAACTCTGGGTGCCGCTGTACTTAGTACATTAGCAGGTTTAGGGGCATTGGGTACAGCATAGGGTGAAAAAATGGAAATCGAAATATCAGAAAATAAGGTTATTATCCAAGGCAAAGCTTACGTTGGAGATAACATAAAAGTTACTTTGAAAGAACTAAATAGATTTAGAGGTAACCTGTGTCTTATTTTTCTGATATTTGCATATATTTTCCTTTCCACTCTTATGTTTGAATCTTTGAAGCAAATTTACATAGCTACGTACTTTCTTCCACTTTTAGCAATCTATACAATAAGTTTTACGCTTTTATTTACAAAGATTTTGTTTACATACTTTATCAATTATGCTACTATTTCACTTGGTGACAATAGAAATGTAGTATTACGCTATTCAAGGGAGAGGAGAACAGTAATAGACAAAATAATTTCAATAGCAGGAAAGGTAGAGTTTTCCTCTAAATAATTTTGTGTTTGTATAACTTAGAACCCCTGATATTTCAGTCAAGTTAAAGGTATACCAATTGTAATTTTGAATTTTAAAATATTTCATGAGGCAAACATCAACAAGACTTACTTATTACATCGAATATTGCTGTTTTTCAAACATCTTTCAATAGGCTATCTTCTGCGATCTTTTTTCACAGTTTCCGTCCTCATGTTCAGATACCACACCTTCTTCTTTTCCCAAATGTGAACTCCATCCGTTCCACTCTTGATTTCCTTTACATATATTCATTCTATTCAATATTTTTAATCTCCATCCCTGTGACAGGTTATTGTAAAGATCGGTGAATGGAATTGAATAGTCCCATGAGTTGTTAAGTGAATGATCAAACTCAATCTCCATTGATCTGTCGTTTATTGGCATAAAACTCTGCTGCTGATTTATCATTGAGAGAAGTGTGGAATTGCTTGTTGCATTATTCGCAACATACTGAGTATTAAAGTTGGCTAATGAAGAGTTGACTGCGGTGATTAGGAAGGTTGCATTTGATGGCCTGAGTATGAAATTGTTCGCATAGGGTGAGGTGGAAGTTGTGCTCAGAGCAAATGGATTCATCCATCCCACCTTAATATCAGTTCTTGCAGTCATATTTGGTATTGAACCTGTAAGAGAAACAGCCAGATTAATGGAAAGTGAATTATCTTTATGATTCAGGGAGTTAATTATGTAGGACGAACCTAATATAATCATTACAACCGCTGCAATGATTGCAAAGGTATTTTTCTTGTTGACTTTTGCATATTCTGTGATCGAACCCATCTTTCCGTGGATCGATTAGCTGTTGAAATATTCTTTTATGCCTTTCATCGGGTCGTGAAATAACAAGTATATATCTCGTAATATATGTTAACAATGAAATGAGAGCGTTTATTATTCGTTGCGATGAAGGTGTTATACCCAACCATGGTTTTACGATGATTGAATAACGTGATCCGGAAGTGGGACGCCTATTTGTTCTTTGAGACACAGGAAACTGTAATCGCATCAAAAAGGTTGGAGGATTTCAGAGTCATAGGGGGAATCAAGAGGGGTCTCCTACACTGCCTTCTAAGACCTCACGAAATATAAATGATTGAGAAGATATGATGTGACATATGCTTCAATATAAGAAGCAAAAAGAATTAGAAAAAATGATATTGCAAAATATATAAAAAACTGTTCTAGATTTTCATAAATTAATCTCAAGAAAGTACCTGATTCGATACCTCTTACATATGAAATAAAAGAATCTACGAGAATTTTAGATAAATGAAGCCCTGCACTGATTCCAAAAACGTAACCGAGCGCTTCGGGAATTGCTTGAGGAACGACAGCATAAATCAAAAAATACCAATATTGTGAATGTAAAGAGCTTGCTATGATGAGATTTGGTATATAAACTGATGAATATATACCGAGGTACGAAAGGAAAAACATTGAGATTCCTCCTAAAATAAAGAATTTTAGGTCAATTTCAATGTTGTTATTAAACAAACTTTGCTGAAGACCAGCGTACCCATTCGCTGGAGAATACTTATTTGTCGCCAAGGGTAAAGGCGTGGGAAAAGTTGAAACGTTTGTTGTGTGTAACCCAACCAATATTGCTGTTATAAACGGAATAAAATATGTAAAAAGACTTATATAGAATATTGAAAAATATTGCTTCCTAATAACTTTGTATATGCCATTTTGCTCTGGGGCTTCATTGTCTATATTAATTTTAGGAAATCCAGTAAGATAAAATATCTTCATTTTAAGTATGTCACTGATTCTTATAGAGTGTGCCGTACCCATAGATATTGTTGCATTTGTATTCATTTTGCCGATTCCATTTTTTATGTTACTTCTATCCTTTTTAACGTCAATTTTATGATATTCTATAAATTCATCATAAGTGATAAGTCTACTTTTGACTTTTGCAACCATCTTATTTTTACCAGAATTACTTAAGCCATTCATGGGTTTCATATATACAGAGATCACTGTTATGGAGTGGATGAGTCTATCTGTATATTTTACTCCATTTTTTGATAGAAGGTTGTCGATTACAGGCATAAATGGTATTGTCATTGTAATGGATTTAACCATTGCCTTTTTTAACTTCTCTGAAGGACTTAACTTCGAATTTACTTTCACCTTACCGTCTTTAGTTTTTTCTAAGTATCTTACCCTCATGTTTAGAAGAAATCCACCAATGGTGTAACCGAAGAAATAAGTAAAAAGATAATAGAAAAAATTAATCAAAAGAAAAAGTAGAAGAAAATCTAGACCATTGTTATTTAGCAATAGTCTTTGTATAGAATTATGCGTGTACAAATAATAATATGGAAATTGATAGATAATCGGGGGTTCGTTAAAAAAATATACTTCAACCAATGTCACTATTGACATTATGAAAAACAAATCTACAATATAGGATAGAAACCTCGAAAAATAATCGGAAAGTTCATAATATAGTATCAATTTCTTTTGTTGCTTACCAGTTTCCAATATTAATATATTTCCTTTCAATTCCTCACCTAACCAATTATTATTTCATCCATAACCCATGGCAATTATTATCACAGAAAGGCCAATTACCAATCAATTGGGAAGATTTAATGTACGAATCATGAAAATATAAGAAATTCTCAAATAAAAGTTTATAATATTTACTGGAGGATGTGTAAGCCATTCCCCCTGTGGGGATGCCGTACTGATGTATTTTAACTATATTTTAGACAGATCAAGATGGCAGGTATTATTGAAGTAGCTTATAGAACCATGCCTTATTCCACTGATGATTTCAGGGAATGAAACCATAATACCCATTGATTCCATTATCATATTCACAATAATATATGCTATCATGTATGAGAATGCCTGTATTATCATCCCATTGACTGATTTGGAAAGCAGATGATCTATTTTAAACTGTGATTTCATCCTCTTGAATAACTCCTCTATGTTCCACCTTAAATTGTTATGCATAGTAAATGTATTTATCAGGAAGATTCATTATGTCTGTAATATACTTATATTCTACTCCACCAACATCCACCCTTACAATCCTTAGATTCAATCCATTATTCATTCTAACTATTTCATGGCCATTGACTGCTCCGGATTCAGTGTATACAGCATTCCTCTTTATTCTGGAAACAAACAGTATATT
>JAKAAT010000014.1 GCA_021802205.1 Thermoplasmata archaeon | reverse complement strand
CGTTTACATTAAGAAGTGAACCGAATCCTGTATTTACACCGTATACAGGTTTTCCTGATTCCAGTATTTTCATTAAAGATTTCTTGGATTTCCTTATCTGCTCCAGAGCAGAATCTGCTATTTCAACGTTCTCACCATTGTCAACTACTGCTATTATATCCTCTATGCCCAGACTATTTCCATCAATGTAAATCATGATAATTACAATGCCAGATTATATATTAAACTACGCCATAAAGAAAAATTATATTTAATATTAAAGTAAAAATTTACATATTTACGCTTATTCATCCTTTGGTTCTAGTTTCTCCCTGAGTATTGATGTTATATACTTTGCCGCAACACTGAATTCAAGCTTGGGTGGCATTGGAGTTTCGTCTGTTTCTGTTATAACATCAAACACAGTCGGACCCTTTGAAGCGAAAAACTCATCCATTTTGCTTTCCAAGTCTTCAGGATTTTCCAGTCTTATTCCTGTAGCACCTGATGCTTCTGCAAGCCTGGCAAAGTCGGGATTGTAGAGATCAACACCATACTCAGGATATCCCATTACTTCTTCCTCAAGTTTTATCATGCCGAGAATACTATTATCAAAAACAACCAGCTTGACAGGAAGTTTGTATTTCATTGCCGTAATAATTTCCATGGATGTCATTGCAAAACTGCCGTCACCGATGATCCCGTATACTGGTTTTCCAGAGGCCAGTGCAAGGCCTATTGACCCCGGTATACCCGCACCCATGGTACCCAGCCATGATGAGAAAAAGAATTTGTTGTTGCGCCTTGCCTCAATGAACCTGTTAACCCAGAGTGTAACATTCCCGGTGTCGCCTATTACAATGTCATCATCCTTTAAGCGTCTGGACACGGCATCAGCAACTACTTCGGCCCTTAATGGCTTTCTATGATCTGAGATTTTTTTCTGCATATCATTCAACCACTTATTCCTTTCATCCTTCATCCTGGAATAATACTTGTCCTGTTTTTCTTTAACGTTGATTTTATCGAGGAAATATTTTATATCGCATAAGTAGGAATAATCGGCCTTCATAATTCTGTTCAGGTCTTCTATCCTGTTATTAACCTGAATATTTTTCACCTTTTTCAGGAATGCAGTATATGGAAACACCGTTCCAAGGAATATAATCAGATCTGAATTATCTATGGCTTTTATGGAGGGTTTTGTGCCCAGTAACCCGATTCCACCCATAATCTTCTCATCACTATCAGGTAAAGTTCCCTTGCCATTTAGTGTATAGACAATAGGAGCACCTATTTTTTCAGCAAATTTATTGATTTCATCTGAGTATGGCCTGGCACCACCCCCTATGAATATCAATGGCCTGCTACTGGAATTAATTAATTTCTCTGCCTCCTCAATACCATCAGGCTGGTAGGAAACGGGATTTATATAGTACGATAATTCTTCCTCTTTGCATTCCTTCTTCAAAATATCAACGGGCATGTCTATATGGCCTACACTACCATTTATTATTGCCTCCCTGCAGGCTTTCCATACAAGAAACTGTGCATTATCGGGGTTCACTATTCTTGCGTTGAAAACTGATACATCATCGAATAGCTTTACAAGATCTACTTCCTGAAAATATTCATGCCCAAGGAGGTCTGTCTCTATCTGGCCGGTCAGTGCTATAACAGGGACATGCTGCATCTTGGCATCATAAAGACCGTTCAGGAGGTGGATAGACCCGGGCCCGGAAGTGCCCATGCACGCAGATAACTTACCGGAATATTTGGATTCGAAGGATGCACTGAGTGCTCCGCCTTCTTCATGGCGTACCTGAATATAATCGATATCATGGTTCCTCCTTATTGCATCAACAATGGGATTCAGGGAATCTCCAGGTATTGCATAAATCCTCTTTACACCGAAATTTACCAGTGTTCTAACAATTATATCTGCCACCGTTGTCATAATTTAATATTTAGTTATCGTTTAAATTATTTTTGAATTTTTATTAATATTTGAGTTTTAAGATAAAAACTTTATACAATATTTTAAACAACATCAGAAATCTCACTTGGATAATTATAATCATATGAAATAAACATTAAATAATCATAACATATATATTTTTATGAGCTTCGACCTTGTACTTGAAGATGGGAACGTTTTTCTCAACGGCGAACTACGGAGAACTTCTATAGGAATAAAAGATGGAAAAATTGCGGCTTTGGGAATTATATCAGAATTTTCTGGCAATTACAAAAAGATTGATTTATCTGGCAAACTGGTAATACCCGGTGGTGTTGATCCACACACGCATATAGAAGGATACTCCAGAGCAGGAACCATAAAAAATGGAACGGAATCGGCTGCTATTGGGGGAACCACCACAGTACTGGATTTTTCACAGGCAAATAAGAATGAGGACACAGTTGCCGCTGCTGCATCCAAGATTAAACGCTTTTCCGAGAATAGCCCGCTGGATTTTACTATAAAGCCCATGATGGTCACAGAGGATTTCAGTTCCCCTGAAAGGCTGGAGACTATATTTTCTGAATTGTCTAAAATGGGGGTAATGGCGGTAAAAATATTCACAACATATAAGAATCTGGGCAGATATGCGAATAATTATCAGATACTTCAGGGTATGAATACTGCCAAAAAATACGGGATAATGGTTCAGATTCATGCAGAAAACAACGATTTTCTTGAAGGCAATATGGATGCTCTCCTGAAAGAGGGAAAAAGCGGTGCTGAATACCATGCTCTGAGCAAGCCACCTGTAAGTGAGGATGTTGCTGTGGCGGACTCTGCAGTAATGGCAGGTGATTCAGGGGCGAAGGTATACTGTGTCCACCTATCCACCAGAAACTCACCGGAAATTATAGATAGTGCCAGAAAGCATGGTGTAAACATATACGGTGAAACATGCCCGCAGTATCTCATACTTGACGACAGTTTCCTCAATGGAAAAGAGGGAAATCAGTACATATGCAGCCCCCCTCTCAGAAAGAAGGAGGATAATGAATTGATGTGGAATGCAATTTCATCGGGAAAAATTCAGGCAGTAGGATCTGACCATGTTCCATTCCTTTTGGAGCAGAAAATGGGTTTTCCGTTCAATAAGGTGCCCAATGGAATACCGGGCATAGAGACAAGGTTGCCCCTATTATTTTCTGAAGGAGTTCAGAAGGCTAGAATTACACTTAGCAAATTTGTTGATGTTATAAGCACATCACCGGCAAGAATATTCAATCTCTACCCACGGAAGGGTACAATTTCTATTGGAAGTGACGCTGATATAACGGTAATAGACCAGAAGCTCGAGCATGGCTTAAGATCAGAAGACCTTCATATGGGAACAGATATAGCCATATACAGCCACATGAAAACTAAAGGCTGGCCTGTGTTGACAGTAGCAGGCGGTGAAATATTAGCTGAGAATGATGTTTTTACCGGGCATGGAAGAAAAGGTAATTTTCTGGGAAAAGAGGTGGAATAAATGGAGGATAATAATAGAATTAAAAAAATCCTTATTGAACAGGGTTCAATTGGAAGAGAAAATGGGAAAAAAATATCCAGTTATGAAGAACTGAGCATAAACGACGGCGTTACAAGGCCGGCAGGCACAGATCTTGATAAGAAAACCAGGGATTATTACACAGAACTCTGCAGAAAAAATGGATTCGACCCGTTTGTGGATGTTTTTGGCAACATATTTGTAACCAGTAAGGGTACAGAGCCAGGAATAATCATGATGGGATCGCATCTGGACTCTGTAGTCCATGGGGGAATGTTCGATGGTGCCATGGGTGTATTCAGTGCCTTCGAGGTGTTACTTAGATTGAAAGAATCAGGATATAAAAATAGAAAAAACATTGTAGTTACTGCCTTCACCGGTGAGGAGGGTTCTGCATTCCACCAGCCAATGCTCGGCAGCAATGGGTTCACAGGAAATATTCCAAAGGAAAAAGTCTGGGCTATAAAAAACAGGGATGGTATGGATTTCAAATCGGCCATGCAGAGGATAGAGTACATGGGAGATTCAGAATTTCCGGGGAAGCCAGAATATTACCTTGAATATCATATAGAGCAGGGTCCGGTGCTTGAGGAAAAGAAGAAGCAGATAGGCATAGTTACATCAATTACAGGTCAGTGTGTGCTGTCAGCGGAGTTACATGGCATCCAGGGGCACTCCGGCACTACACCTATGGCTATGAGAAATGATGCCCTTGTTAGGGCTGCAGACATTATTGCGATAGTAGACAGAACTGCCAGAGATGCATCTGCTAAATACAAAAACCATAGCGTTGGAACTGTTGGTGAGCTTTCTGTTGACCCTGGAAGATTTAACGTCATACCCGGATATGTTTCAATGAAAATAGACCTCAGAAGCGAGCATGGTGATAGCCTTGCATATATGAAAAATAATGTTTTATCGGAACTTGAAACACAGAAGAACGGCGTAAAGATTGATTACACTATTATTACCGAAGTGGAACCATCAATCATGTCCACCGAAGTCATGGATGCGATCAGGTCATCTGTAAAATCCCGTGGATTTACTTACATGGATATGCCAAGTGGTGCAGGGCATGATACAATACCAATTTCAAAAATATCGAAAGCAGGCATGATCTTCGTGCCCAGCGTAAAAGGATTGAGCCACACGCCCCTTGAATGGACGGATTTTGAAGATGTTGAACGGGGAATTGAAGTACTGGAAGGCGCAGTGAAAAATCTGGATAAAAGATAATTTTGAATTTTTGTGTAATAATTCCCTCAATATTGAAGGGTAAAAATGTAGTCATTAAATATTCTAACGATATATATGTTAATTATGGAATTTACCGAGCGAGAAAAAAATGTTTGCAATATAATATGCGATTCCGAAAAGATCAGATTCACTGATATAAAGAATAAAAGTGGGCTTCATCAGGAAATCCTTTCAAGGATATTAAGAAGAATTGGCGATGATTGCAATATATCAAAGTTGAGGGATGGATATAAATGTGTAGAGACCGCTTCCACTGAGTGCTGTACAGACAAATAAATTAGTCAATAAATAATATGAATGCATGCATTGACTGATGGGAAATGAATGAAAAGAAAGTAATACAGAAGGATAATGGCGTTGAAGTTATAATGCCTGAAAATACAGATATTGATGAAGTTAATGATGTTATAAGGTCCTGTGTTTCAGGCAAAAATTCATGCTGTTCTCCGAGTTTTTTGAGTGAAAACAAGGTTGGCGTGTATGAGCAAGATGGCAAAACTGTTATAAAAATAACAGGCAACGTCAAGAAAGAAGAAATAGAGGAAAAGATAAACGGCTGTTCGTGTTTTGATAAATAAATTCTTAAATTTTTGTAGACATGATTCCTTTAATGTAAGTGGAAATCATGTATATATAGTTAAATATATACAAATCAAAGTGTGAACTGCCCCACATCCTCCAGTACCTGTGGTTTTTTTGCCCTGTAATAGAAGTATAATACAACTATGAACACAAGGTATAATCCTGATATGTACGATGCGTAATTGAGCGGAGGTGGCGGAGCAGGGTATACTACATACACTATGGCAACCACCAGTGCTATGGCCACTGCCCATGGAATTACCAGATGCCTTATTATTTTAAGAGTTCCATTACGCTTATGGTAGAAACCAAGACCGATTCCTGCTATGGCATGGTTTGAAAAGCTGAATATGGAGTTGCTTATGATGAGAAACAGGCTTGCAGTAAGTGGCCCAAGAATCAGACCTGAAACAATTGCAATGGTTATGCTGAATAACCCAGTGAATATAACAAGATTTCCTGGAACTTTATGCTTATTTATCTTTGTAAACACTTCTGGAAACAGGAGCTTATCCCTGGAATAGGCATATGAAGTTCTCACTGTGCTGTTCATAAATCCTACGCCTGAAGAATTGAAACTGTTGACTATAAACAGGGCAAAGATTGCAGCCACTGCAAGGCCAAGATATTTTGTATACACATAGATTCCTGGGTCAGAAAGATTTGCGTAATTGAACATATTACCAAATCCATACACTACGGATTGTGCATATGAGCTTATTATTATAACCGCTCCTATCATTGCTGCAAGTATTCCCAGTGCTAGGGGTATATTCTTTCTGGGGTTTTTAGTTTCCTCGGCTACTGGAACTACAGAATTGAGTCCGCCAAAGGTGGCAATCCCCAGAATCATTTCCACTGCAATGTCCGTATAGTTGAAATGGACTGCAGAGGCCGTAAACGGTAAAATTGAGTTGTTGGGCCCTGCAATGACTATGAGTGCTATGGATGTGCCCATAAGAAATATAAATTCAGCCATACCTGTATACAGAACGTATTTCAATGACAGTTTAACCCCGAAATAACTGAGCGCTGTGGTTTCTCCGATAACTATTATGGTCAGAGGTATCCAAATCCAGGGATATGCGACTGCTAGTGCAGGGTCCAGTGCATACAGAAATGCGGTTAGCCCCAGCATTGCAAATCCTGTATAACCGAGTAAATAATAGTAATAGTAGGAAATTCCCCCATAGAACGAAAGAAACTTTCCTGCCTTTTTAAATGCCTTTCGATGAAATGCTGCCCATGAATATGCCGATGCAACCTCCTTGGACCATTCGTAGGTAATAAGAGTCATTCCGCAGTAAATAACAAATGCAAGAACTATTACAAGCGTCATTGACCCACCCACTGCACCTGCAATGCCCACAAAAAACAGTGCTGTTACAGCAGCCGGGCCATTTGTCCCGAGCCCCTGTGCCAGTGCCTGCCACATACTCAGGGTGTTGGTAGCAAGACCCGATTTTGAATTCATATCTTCCATGGGAATAAAACCGTGATTTATATTTAAATATAACGAAAATACTAATAAAAATTGATACGAGTTAACAGGCCTTGCTGAAATATTATTAACCACACAGAAATTATGGCAGCCATGGATGTTTATGAGGCCATAAAAAAGAGGAGAGATGTCAGATCTTGGTTTTCCAGCAGGCAGATAGAAAATAATGTTCTTTCAAGAATACTTGATGCGGGAAACCGCGCGCCTTCCGTTGGCCTTTCACAGCCATGGAATTTTATAATAATCAGGAACATAGAAATTAGAAAGAAAATAAAAAATATTGTAGAAACAAAAAGAGTGGAGTTTTATGAGTCCCTCCCTGAGGAAAGGAAAGACAAGTTCAATGGGATTAAGATTGAGGGAATAATGGAATCAGATCTCAATATATGCGTTACATGCGATAATACAAGGAAAGGTCCAAATATCCTTGGAACGGCTACCATACCAGAAACATCAGAGTATAGTGTCGTACTTTCCATAGAGAATATGTGGCTGGCTGCCCGTGCAGAGGGAATAGGAATGGGATGGATAAGTTTTTTCGATCCAGATAATATTAAACCTTTGCTGGGAATCCCAGAAAATATAAAGATAATTGCATATCTTGCAGTGGGTTACCTGCGGGAAGATCATGATATTCCTGAACTGGAGGAGAAGGGCTGGGAGAGCAGGATCGGGCTTTCAAACCTTGTCTATGAGAATACCTGGGGAACACCACCTGAAGATGATATGGAAAAGGCTCTACAAAATTATAGGATTCAATGAAAATAATCATTTAAAATTCTGTAAGTTAATCCAAATATGACATAGCCTGAGTAGGTATAACTTTCATTTTCATGGATAAGACTATTCTCAGGCACCCAGAAAAACTTTGCAACCTCACTGTCAGGTGAAACATTTCTGTTGCCGCATGTGCATTCAAATGCTGCCACGCTCACATGACCATTTAGAGTATGGTATATCCCCAGAGATTTTTTCACCAAAATGGATAAACCGGTTTCTTCCATTGTTTCTCTTATTGCAGTTTCCTCACAGCTCTCACCAGGCTCCCTGTGACCTCCCGGAAAGGCCATCTGGCCTGACCAGGGGTCTCCTTCTTGATCTGCCCTTTTTATAAGAAGAAATTCATTGCTGTTCCATATAAGTGCCACAGCTGCCATGCAGTCCATAAGATTAGATTTTTAAATTATATTTAATTATATTGAAATGTCGGAAATGCCCGGAGTAAGCCTCCTTCTGTTAGCCTTTCGGTTGGCAACATTCGACTATGCGTCTTACCTGAATCTGGCAGCTGTATTCAACGATTCAATTTAGACTTGCTCCCTGCAGGAAGAGTTCTCATCGGCCCTCCGTGAAACGTCATCTTTTCAAATCATTCTTGGCACGGAGCCGTGCATTTCTTGTCTCTTTACCATGTCTCTCGGCATACCGGCTTTCACCGGTTGCAGCCAGCTGTGGAGGGGGGACTTTCCTCACCTTTCGGCGTCAGTTGCCCTCGGGCTTTTCCTTATGTATAATTGCAGTAAAACATTTAAAGTTATCATGTATCACAGAAAATATTTGTTTCTGCGTCACATCTAATACTTTTTAAAATAATATGATAGGCTGAGCATTAACATAGCTATTTTTTTCATTTAGACTTAGTATTTTTATTTCATAGCAATGTAGTCTGGTTCATAAATAACAAAATTAGACAAATAAATATAAAATTTGATTGAAAATCATATCTTAATTTTCCTGTATTTTATGAAGAATATTATGTCGTATGAAAGCTTCAATCCACCGCCAGCAAGGAACATAAATGGTGGGAAAACTGACATTACAGCGCCAACAATTCCCGGTCCCGGTATCATTGAACCATTTCTCACTGCTGAGAATATGGAATTGCTTTTTACCCGGTAATCCGGCTCTATTATTGTGTTTATCAGTGTATCTCTTGCTGGAACATCCATCTGGCTTGTTGTCTGCCTCAGGAACAGGAATACCTCACTTATTGCAAGTACATGAATTACCGGAACCAGCATAAGAAATATATTGCTAACTGAATGTGTGTATACCATCGTCCTGATGAGACCAATTTTTTCAGATATTAAGGGAGAAATCAGTATTGATATGGTTGTTATGACGTTTACACCTATGAATATAAGGCCTGCCGTGCTCAGTGAAATATGATAAACATATTTGAAATATAATGATATCATAGACACGGTAACGAATCCGCCGGCAAGCGCATCCATGGAGAAAAGGTATGATAATGAAAATACATGCTTCCTGGTTTCTGGATTGAGGTCCTTTGCCGCGATTTTTTTATGCTGTGGGAATTTGATAAACACATACAGAACGAACTGGCATAGGGCCACAACTGTAAGTATGAGGAAAACCGTTCGATAATTTATATCTGTATAAAGAAACAGGAATATGGATGCTAGTATTGTTGCACCGTATGAAAAGAAATTATAAATGGAAAATGACCTCCCCTTGCTCTTCTGGTCTGTTTCATAATAACTCATGGCATACTGTTCTATGGGCGAGTTGGGGCTTATATCTCTTCCTGACAGTGATATTGATCCGAGCATGAGTGATATGATAAAAACATAAAAGTCATAGAAAATAAAATTCAGCAATAAGGCTATAGCAAGTGCAGCCGAAATTATATACATCTTATAACTGTTCTTAATATTCATTGCAGGGAAAAGATAGATAATAAATGTAGAGAAAGCTATACTGAAAAGCACAATTATTCCCACATCAAATACGTCTACAAACCTTGCCAGGTAAAAGGGGGTTATAACCGCCAGCATGGAAAGTATAAATGACCTGGAAGCCTTTGAAACAGAAATAAAATAACTCTGGATTTTCATATTAACCCGGAATTCAGTTAACCCATACAGTCTTTATGTTTGTGAATTCCAGTATTCCATATCTTGAGAGCTCCCTCCCTATACCACTTTTCTTGGTTCCACCGAATGGCAGTCTGGGATCGGATGCAACAATTTTATTGATGGATACTGTGCCACTGTCTATGTACGGGGCCATGGACTCCGCCTTTTCTGAATTTCCCCATATGGAACAGCCCAGTCCATAGGGTGTATCATTTGCAAGCTTTATTGCTTCCTCCATGGTTTTGAAGCCTTTTACCATGGCAATGGGGCCGAAGACCTCCTCGCCGTAATCTCTGTTCATTTTAATTATTGTGGGCCTCACAACGTTTCCATAATTCTCTCCGGTTGCCATTACCGTTCCCATTGTTTTGAGTTCTGCCATCTGCTTATCTATAATTTCTTTCTGTGAACTGGAAGAGAGAGGACCTACATATGTATCCTTATTGAGCTGATCGCCAACTTTCACTGCACTGTATTCCTGAAACATCCTTTTTGTAAATTCATCGTAAAGGTCCTGATGGACAAGAAACCTCTTGGAGGCTATGCAGCTCTGGCCGTTATTCTGAAGCCGGGCATATACACTGTTCTTGACCGCCTCATCAAAATTTGACGAATCAAGAACTATATATGGGTCTGAACCCCCCAGTTCCATAACGAACTTTTTGATGTTCCTTCCTGCCTCTGCTGCTATGATAGAACCTGCATCTGTCGATCCGGTGAATGAAACGCCGTCAGAGTATTTTATTGCATCGTCTATTATCTTACCGGTGGTTATAACTGATTTGAATGTTTCCAGATTAAATAATTCCTGTATCTTCAGAGATGTCCCGCTTACAATGGATGCGTGCTTCAACATTACTGAATTTCCGGCCAGCAGGGCCGGGATTGCCGCTCTTACTACTTGCCATAGGGGAAAATTCCATGGCATTATAATTATAATAACGCCCAGCGGATCAAATCTTATATATGATTTTTTTGCCTCAGTCTGTACATACTCATTGGAGAGAAATTTTTCCCCGTTTTCCAGATAGTAATCAAATAACCAGAGGGTTTTCTTCACCTCTGCTAGGCTCTGGCTTATAGGCTTTCCCATTTCCGATGACATTAAAGTGGCCAGGCTTTCCGCATTTTTTTCAAAATTATTCCTGGATTCTCTTAACATGTCTATTCTTTTATCAAAATCCACCCTCCATGTCAGCTGATTGCCCTTTAATTCTGATATGATAGCTTTTACTCCCTCTATATCTGTAATTTTATATTTTCCAAGTTCTGACCCTGTATAGGGATTAAATGTAGAAATTTCCATATTTTATTATATAGCAATGTTATTTTATTTTTGTGGTGGACTTTTGCATCTTTTCAGAGGGTCTACTGGTTCGTACCTGAAAAACTCGGCACAAAATTAATTATAAAAGGTTTTAATCACTTACTATGATAGGTGCTATTCTTGCCGGAGGTTACGGCAAACGCTTGAAACCGATTACGGATCATATACCGAAAACCCTCGTGGAAATAAAAGATAATTATACAATAATGGACAGGCAACTTTTTGATTTTAAGAACATAGGTATTACAGATGTTTATATACTTTCCGGTTACCTCAGCGAGATAATAGAGGAACGTTACCGGGATTACAAGGAAATTAATATCCATTATCTGAAGGAGGAAAAACCCATGGGAACGCTTTACTCACTTTCAAACCTCATGAGCCATATTGATGAGGACGTAATAGTCAGGAACGGAGATACTGTAACGGATATAAATTTCAAAAACTTTGTCAAGTTCTCCAGATCACGTGATTACAGTTTGATAATGTACGTGACAAAAATGCAGAGCCCTTATGGTATAGTTGAATTTTCCGGGGACAAGGTTGACAATTTCAGGGAAAAACCACAGCTGGATCACTACATAAATGCGGGAATGTACTATATCAAAAAATCAGCTTTTCCCGTATTTTTCATGAAGTATATGGAAAAAGATGTGGAAAAAACAGCCTTTCCATATCTGGTAAAGAGCAATCAGATGGGTGTGTATTTTGAGGATGCCTTCTGGATGGGAGTGGATAGTGAAAAAGACCTGAAAACCATAAAGGAATTATATGCCGGCAGAGTGGATACCACTTTTGGTTATTCCAAGACCATTTACCAGGAGGGTAAAAAAACAATAAAGGAGCATTATGTGAGATCCGGTGAAAGCATAGAAATAACATCCGATGGCATAATTAAAATTAATTATGGGAATGGTTATATAGATGGCGAAATACCTAAAAAATTTGGTCCTGGAGATGTGATGAAAATTTTATCAGGAAGCAGGATTTCCGCATATGAAAATTCCGTTATAGAGGAAATAATTATATAATATAAGCTGTAAATAGACTATAATACTATATAAAATGTATTAATAATATTTAATAACCTGTTATTAATAATTAGTTCATGACAGTTAGCAGAGATGAATTATTAAAGGCAATCTCAAATATATATGGGAAAAAGGGTATGTCATCCAAGGATTCAGAGGACCTCTGCGATTTTATTCTATCATATTTCGGATACGAGGATTATGTTCTTGACAACGTGCTTTCTGCTTCAGAAAGAGATGTATTTTACAATCTAGAAGAGTACGGAATAGTTACAACATTCAGGGAAGAAATAAACATAGTGCATGGAAAAACATGGCGTATAAACCAGTGGTATCTGGATAAGGCAAAGATAAAGAAACTTGCAAATGCCGAGAAAAAGGAGGATGAAGTAAAAAATATATATGATTCTATTTTCAAAAATATGTGATTTTTTAGGAATATATTTTTTGACAAGTTAATAGATATGGGGGAAATATAAAATAGTATTGAGTGTAATAAATTGTGACTCTTATGTAGAATAGCAGTGAGGAATTGGTGTGGGTGAATTTTCAGTGCGTCATCTAAATTGCCATATATACGGGTTAGAGAAAAGGTTAACTAAAATATACATAATGTATGTAGCAGTGTCTGTAGAGATGAAATTATATATTTGGGCAACATAAGTCAAGACGTAATCTAGGATGGAATTCGAGGCTATTCAATAAAGTAACCATAAATATAGAGAAAAGTTATAATAATATATGTTTTATAATGGAGTTTTGCACCTAAATTTTCACAAATAAAATATTTATATAATTAGCATAGGAGTTGCAGGAAGGTAGTGCAGGATAATGTTCAAAGCACGCTGTTTGCAACTATAACAAGCACTGCTAGCAATATGGAAAAAATCACTACAGATTTCAATATCTTCTCATAGTACTTTGCCAGTTTCGTACCATCAATAAGCTCACCTCTGATCAATGACCTATAAGGTCTTGAAGCCTGTATCTGTATCTGAAGTAGTGAGTACCCGGTGGCGATCATTATCAATATTACTATGAGATTACTTCCTCCTTGTATAAGATATCCGGATACAACCGGCATAGAACCTGTAGAAAAGGCAAGGGAGATATTATTATGAAAAAATCCCCCGAAGAGCTCCAGATTATATGCAAACACGAAGAATATTTCCACTGCCCCGGCAACTATCAAAAAGTGTACAACAAAGAACGCGAAATAGAAGGAAAATGAAAGACCAGCAACCAATGATACAAAGCCGGTAATTATCATGCCTTTTCTGGGTATATAACTGGCCCATGGTCCTGGGGAATTCTTAAGTGAGGAGTCAAAACAATGGGCTGAAATTCCGAGGCAGATGACAAATGTTATGAACAGATATACAGACCTGAATATATGAATATCGTGGGAAAAGAAACCACCAAAGAATACCAGAGAGCTGACCATAAGTGTATATGGATAGAACGTCAGGCCAATAATAGCCCGCATATGAATGGGCCCGGAGGCGGGTACAAACCATTCTTTTAATCTGTCCGGCATGGGTATTACCATATAATTAATTGGTACTTATTCAATAATTTTTTGTGAGTCCAATATATAATTTTTTATATAAATAAACTGGAATAGTAAACTGATATGAATCACACGATTATATTGCTAATATGAAAATAATAGAAAAAGTCAATTCGTGATATCTTGATTTGAAAATCCTATGCCTGTTATGCCTGGATTGTGGTCAGGCGGCACAGTTCCATGACATTTTAGAATTCTGTAAGTCCATTAGTATTCCAACATATTTTCCATAAAGCCCATTGGATTTTATTATTTATGCTGTTTCTCTTCAATGCTGCACCATGAATATAATATTTCCACTGGAGTGTTAATTATGGATGTAGACGAGGCGCTGTGATGGCACCTTATCCGTAATAGATTATTCCTGGCACCGGTTAGGTTATCTATCCTACATCTAATTATTTCCCTGCTTTGTGTCTTGAACCCTGGATACTGAAAATCTTTTCTGGGTTGGAACCATAGAATATTGCATATTACTTTTATATTATTTCATAATGTTAAACCATGAAAGCAGTTATAATCACGGTTGGAAATGAAATATTAAAGGGCAGGACAGTTAATACAAATTTTTCTTATCTCGGCGAATTGCTCACATACTCAGGGTACGATGTTGTTAAAGGAATAATTGTCAGAGACAATCTTAATGAAATATCTGAAGCTTTCAGGGAAGCCTTCTCCACCGGTGACCTTATTGTTTCTTCCGGTGGTCTGGGACCAACCTATGATGATATGACTCTTGATGGGTTCTCCAGATGCTTTGGATTAAAACTTACTAAAAATCCATATGCCGTAGATATGATACTAAAGAAGACGGGGTATATGACTCCTGCAAGGGAGAAAATGTCGCTTCTACCGGAGGGATCTGAACCACTGGAAAACAGAGCCGGAACAGCCCCGGGTGTATACATGGAAATGTCGGGGAAGATTATTATAATCGTCCCGGGAGTGCCAGGAGAGGTAAAATCCATCATGGAGGGAATAAAGAACAGGATAAAAATAAAGGGATTCCACTATACTGATAGATCAGAGGATCTTCATGGAGTAAAGGAGAGCCTCATAGCGCCTTTAATAGCCGAACTTATGAAGAAATATGGAGATAATGCATACATAAAAACTCATCCGAAAATAGATGATAATGGATCTCCTTGGGTGGAGGTAGAAGTATCCTCATGGGGAAACAATGAGGAAGAAATAGAAAAATTTGCTGATTCCATCCTGGAGCAGATAAAGGAAAATGCAATGCAGAATAATTATAAGTAAATAAATGATTCACTTGCATGAACAAGGATATGGCAAGGAAACTCATAGCCCTGGTAGCCATGAAGAAGGCCAGCGGTTATACGAAATCAGATTTTATCAATATACTCTCATTCAAACGGGCACTTCTCCCGCCGGATATTGTTGAACGCTTTATTGAATCTGCGCTGAATGAAAAGCTCATAGTTGAAAAGGAGGGAAAATACGTTCCGAACTTCAGCACAGAGGGTGTTATTGTACCACTGGATTTTTCTATTAGTGTTGATGAGTTATTCTCTGAAGCGGCTGAAAAACCCCTGGTAGACAGAATGCTGGAGGCTGCATCGGCATCTGGAAAAATGACAAAAAAGGAGGCTATAATAAAGGCGAGGGAATTGCTTTCCGGCATGCAATTTATAGATTTTGAAACTGCAATGGTCACAGTGCTGTCAGATGCGGGAATTGATATATCTTCATTTGTTGCGGAAAAAGAAAACAACTCAGGATATTCTCAATAAACCAGATGCAGGGCTTCATTTACCGGAACTGAAACTTTTATGCCGGTATCCGAAAACTGAGACCTTCCACATACTATACCATTCTCTGCCAGTCTTTGCATGCTGGACTCTATACCCGCGGAATCATGATGTATAATTCTTGCAAAGTCTGCTACGTCTGCGAAGTACAGGGAAAGATCATTATTTTTAATACCGCTAAGTGATTTAAGGAAAAGTCTGTCAGGATTTTCTATTATATCCATGTTTTTAACTATATCTGAATTTAGGTTCCCTAACCACATAGGCCCTTCATGTGATTCCGGATATTCTTGTGCAAGGCCTGTATTTCTGTTGAAGTTTCCTATTTTCTCCAGCTGTTTGTCGGCCATTGATGATGATGAAATTATCTGAAATATAATTCGGTAATAATGGGAATGCCACAGAGATATCATGGGTATTGCGGCCTTATCCATTGCGGCAGCTCGCCTGACAATTTCAGCGATTAACAGTCTTATTCCTGATTCGTGCCGGTAAATGTCATTTATTATGAATGCCCCGTAGCGCCTGAATGTTTTTTTCTCCATGGAACCAGTGAGGGCGGTCAGGTCTGTTGGTGTTATCCCAATATAGCCTTTGTTGCGTATGTTCATCATGGCATCATCAATATATGGAAGTACTGATCCGTATGGGTCTATGTCAATATAATCAAAGAGAAAATCATTCAGAACTGCCTGAAAAGTTTTATTATATATTTCAACATCCGATTTATTGATCTCCCGGTTTATTTTTATGTACTCAAATGATTTTTTATTTATTTCAGAGATAACAGTTTTCATGCCTGCTTCCCTGTTAATCCTCAGCCCTCTAATGCCTGTACCCCCGAAGGCATCAAGCGCTACTCTTGGCTTTACAGTCCTGAGAAAGGAAATCGTAATATCCCTGTTCAGTTTCTGATCAACATTATAAAAACCCGCAGTTCTTGAGCCAGGGCCTTTTATAAAAAAATTATCAGGGGCCATTATACTTATGGAACCCTCTGACAGGGTCTTAAATTGATTCTTCCTCTCCATTCAATACCTTTAAAATTTTAAATGGTAATATGTTCTTATTTATTGGTGTAATATCAAAAACCCTGACACTTTCATAGCCACGGAATTCCTGGAGCACCGGATTTCTTGATTTCTTATGCAGTGTTACTATTATTGATTTGTCCGATTTCATTGTTTCCTCTATCTCTGCCTTTACCTGTTTTGTTGTATTTTCAATCTTACCAAGTTCATCTATGATTATGACATCTGCCTCTTCCCTAGATTTCCGGAGGCTCGGAACCAGGAGCTCTTCCAGGGCCTTGGTATCAACCCCCAGTTTATCCACCTTTACCCTGGATACCAGATCACTTCTGGCGAATTCCACCTTCCTTTTTGTCAGTATATCAGTTATATAATAGGCAAGTACCCGTCCATGCTCAATTTTTTCCGATACAAGTGTACCTTCTATTAACTTTCCATTATTTTTAAGCATCTCCATAATTTTATTCAGTGCCTCGGTTTTTATTGAACCAATCGGTCCGGTTATCCCTACTTTTATTGCCATTATTATTCCTCCAAATACATCAACGGGTAATTCAGGTCCTGCACATAATGCATTCTGGCATTTACCATCTGACCATTATATTCCACGGTTAACCTTACATCCATCATTTCTCCTGAAAGAGAGGTATACTGAAACGATGTACTCTGTCCTATATTAATTTCCACTGATACATGCTTAACAAAGGGTTGTATTAACACACTTTTTTCTATTACCCTTTCAATATCAGTTACATTGCTTTCATTTACAGGCACACCGGTATACTGATGGAATATCCCGCCCAGCTTTATTCCAGCCTCGAATATTGCCCTCTCCCTATCTGTACACTGAAAATATTTGCGGGCCGGGTCTAACATTATGGAGTATATTACATATAATTTATTAAATATTGTTCTTTTTTAATTTGCGAATTTTTAAATCTTTTGTTCGAAACCTTAAAAAAAATTTAGATGAGTTTATATGTAAGTTTACTATAGGAATATCTGTAATTACTAAATTAAGGTGAACGATGGTGAATGTTTACAGGAATATTATGTCAATCCTGAAATATAAGAAAGTCCATATGACACTCATAGACCCCGCAGCACAGGGTCCTGAAAAGTCTGGAATTCTGGCTGAAAAAGCCGATAGGGCGGGTACTGATTTCTTTCTAATAGGTGGGTCTACAGATATAAATTCAGACCTGATGGATACAACTATTGCAAAAATTAAGTCAAAAACTGATAAACAAATTATTATTTTTCCCGGTTCAAGAACCATGATAAGCAGATACGCCGATGCTATATATTACATGATGCTGATGAATTCCAACAATATTGATTATATAGTTGGACATCAGATAGGGTCTGCATCGTTACTTAAAAAGCTGGGAATAGAAACAATCCCCATGGGGTACCTTGTATTTGAGCCTGGTATGACAGTTGGTAGGGTTGGAAATGCAAAACTCATAGGAAGGGAAGATGAAAACACTGCACTTTCATATGCTATGGCCGCAGAATTCTTTGGATTCAAGTTACTATATCTGGAGGCAGGATCTGGAGCACCGGAACATGTTGGGTGCAACGTTATTACAAGGATAAAGGAAGAAGTAAACATTCCGGTCATAGTGGGAGGAGGGATACGGGATTATGATCATGCCAGGTCTGTCCTGGATGCGGGTGCCGATATAATAGTCACCGGTACAGTGATTGAAAAGCACGAGAATCCATACATTGCCCTTAAGGATATTATCAACGCAATATAGATTTTCGTTAAAAAATTTATAAATACTATTGGAAAATTATTCTTACCTAAATTATATTAGGGTGCGCAAAATGTTGAATAATGGATGACGAAGTTGCCAGACCCCTGTATTTCCTCTATGCAATTCAGAGAAGTCCATATGGATTCAATTTAAAGTGGAAAGACATAAAACCCCTGGTATCTTCCATGTTCGGGGATGACATTTTCAAAAAACTTCTTGACAACAGGATAATAAGCACCTATTCAGATGAAAATATACTGGAAATAATAAATGTCCCTGATATCAGGTATAATATAAGTGATCCCGATAAGGAGGCGCTTTTCAATAAATTCATAGGGTATGCCGTAAAAAATAGGCTTATAGATGGAATCCTGAAAATCATGTATCTGGACAGAAAAATTGCCCAGTTCATAATGGATATACTGAACCAGGATACAAGAAAAACGGAAGAGGATTTTACCGCCTATGCCGATTTCCCTGTTATAAATTCCCCGGATTTCTACTATTCAAACGCCTTTGCCGATTACTGCAAACCCTATATAGAGGAATTCAAGCTCAATATGGACAAAATCAAACCTTATCTTGGTCAGGAGTGGTTTACCAGATTGATAATCATACTCCGTGATGGGTCATTCAACAATGACAGTTTCTCTAAGGCGGTTGAAAACAATGAGGATTCCTTTATTTCCGGTTTAAAAGAGATAGTGGAAAATGATTATTTATCACAGATTATAGTAAATCTTGACACTTTCTTAAATGATAGGGACGTAAACAGTTCACTGCTCAATTATGCATCGAAATCTGTACGTGAGAAAAATATTAAGCGCTTCTATGACTGGCTTTCAATTGCAAATGATATAATGGTAGGTCTTGAATTCGTGATAGGAAGTATATTCTTCCTTCCAAGCGAGTCTAAATATTCTACTCTTGGCGTATATCTCTTTATTGTGGGCAGTACACAGTTGCTCATAAGGCCAATGATAAACATAGCAAGAAGGATTCATATAATGATGCTGCACAGGGAAAAATAGGAGTTATTTCCTTATAAGTATCCTGAGTCTGGCTATGGCCTGGGAAGCCTCATCCGGCTTCAGTTCATTTATGTTTTTCCCCGTAAATAAGGATATTGCACTTCTGGTAAGTATGACTGTTTCAATTCCGGTCCCAAGGGCAGCAACGATAAGCATCGTGAATCCGGTAATGAATATATGGAGATGGCTGTCAGCATATCCTGTATTCAGAGTGAAATATGTAAAGATAAAAAATCCCACTATAAAAACAAGGGATAGGAAAAAGGTAACAAGTCTGATACGGAAAAGCCTTACGGCCTCCCTTCTATCAAGTTTTGCCATAAAGGTTAAAAGAGAATTGTAATATTAAATTTTGTGTGAATTTTATGGTTATATACCACAGTAGATAAACAATAAATTTAATTTCATAATTAAAATATGGTTTTATGAGAATCAAGGTTCAGATTAAATATCTTCCTAATGTTGAAGACCCTGAGGCATTGAGTATAAAGAGAAACCTGGAACTGACCGGTTACAGGGGAATAAAGAATGTTTATTCTTATAAAATATATGAATTCGAAACCACCCTGGATAAGAATGATAGCATGGATGAAATAAGGGAAATTGCAGAAAAGCTCCTGACAAATCCTGTTATTCAGGAATACAAAATAGAAGACATAAGTGAATGAAATGTACAGTATTATAAATAGTACACCGGATAAACTGAGGGCACTTGCATCAGGACTTGGATTGACCTATGATGAAATCGTAATGCTGAGAAATTATTTTACAGGCCTTGGCCGTAATCCAACCGATATAGAAATTCAGGCCATTGCACAGGGGTGGAGCGAACATTCATGCTATAAATCATCGAAGCTATACCTGAAAAAATATCTTTCAGGGCTAAAAAGCGATTATACAATACTTACCATGGAGGATGATGCCGGTGTTATTTCATTTGATGATGAAAATGCATATGTTGTGAAAATGGAGAGCCATAACCATCCAAGTGCCATTGAGCCATATGGGGGTGCCGCAACTGGAGTTGGTGGTATAATCAGGGACGTATTATGCATGGGTGCGCAGCCTGTGGCACTGGTTGATTCCCTGTATTTCGGGGACCCGGATAATACAGAGGGGCAGCTAACCGAGCGTTTTATCATTAATCGTGTTGTGGCGGGTATTAGAGATTATGGGAACAGGGTAGGAATTCCTACAGTAGCTGGTTCAGTCAATTTCAACAGCATATATAACGGGATTCCACTGGTAAACGCTGGCTGCATAGGAATTGTGAGAAAAGACCATGTTGTAAGGAGCAGGATAAGCATCGAGGGGGACCTTCTCATTGTTTGCGGTGGCAGAACAGGCAGGGATGGGATACACGGCGTTAATTTTGCATCAAAAATACTCAATGCAGGAGATGAATCAAACAGGAATGCAGTGCAGCTGGGAAACCCAATTATAAAGGAGCCACTGATCCATGCCATACTGGAGGCAAACGACGCTGGAATCATAGATGGTATGAAGGACCTGGGTGGTGGTGGATTATCCAGTGCAGTAAGTGAGATGCTATTTGCTGGGGGAATGTCTGGGGTCATAGAGCTGGATAAGGTGCTCTTGAAAGATACCAATATGGAGCCTTGGGAAATATGGGTGAGTGAATCACAGGAAAGAATGTTCCTTGCAATAAACCCCTCGAGGCTCATGGAAATTGATGATATATTCAATAAATGGGGAATAGAGTATTCTATAATAGGAAAAACTATAAAGAGCCCTAACCTTGTAATAAAATACAGAGGTGAAAAAATACTGGACATGGAGCTTTCGTTCCTTACCGGTGGACCTGTTTACGCCAGAAACTTCAAAAAACCTGAGCTAGAAAAGAAAAGTATAATGGATAGAGAGCCGGAAAATTATAGAAAATTTATTTTTGATTTTCTTTCAAAACCAAATATATGCGCCAGGTTCAATATAGTTAGACAGTACGATTTCACCGTGCGTGGTTCAACCATTGTTAAACCATTTACCGGAATCCCCAACATGGAAACTCACTCCGATGCTTCGATAATCAAGCCGCTGGAAAATTCATTCCAGGGGCTATGCATAACATCCGGATCCAGGCCTGAAATGGTGGGTATAGACGCATATAATGGAACAATGCACACACTTTTAGAGGGATACAAGAATATACTGAGCAGCGGCGGGATTCCACATTCTATCGTTGATGCGCTGAATTTCGGAAACCCGGAAAATCCTGAAACAATGTACAGGTTTATAGAAACTCTCAGGGCAATTTCTGACTTTTGCAGAGCCACAGGACTTCCACTTGTATCTGGAAATGTGAGTTTCTATAACGAAGCTGAAAAAGAAATACTTCCCACTCCCAATATGCTAGTACTTGGAAAAATAAAGGATATCAGGGATTCCAAGACCGTGGAAGTAAAAGGAGCAGGAAATCCATTATACCTTGCGGGAACAATAATCCCCGACCTCGCTGGGAGCCAGTATTCATCTGAAATGGGCACTGTGCATACCATGCTTCCTGAAGCGAATATAAAGGAACTTATGGCGCTGCATGATGGCATAGTTAAATCAATGGATTATATAAAATCAATGCATGATATCTCCGGAGGCGGATTAATAGTTGCACTTCTGGAAATGTCATTCGGAAGCAGGTTCGGTGTTGATGTGGATGTTACTGAAATACCTGGAAGGACAAATGAAAAACTATTTTCAGAACTGGGAACGGGCATGCTGATCGAGGTGGCTTCAGAAAATGAGGAAAAATTCCTGAAATCTTTCTCTGGAATACGATTAAGGAAGATAGGCATGACTTCAAAAAATGGAATAAGATTGAAAGAAAAAGGCAGGTATATATTGACTGAGAATGCTGAAACACTCAGGCATTTATGGGAAACCGGGCTAGATAGATACGTGTGACTATTTTGAGTGATATATAATATTACTACTTTCACTAATAGGCTTTATAACATTTATCCTGGCAATTTTTTCATACTACAATCCAAGAAACAAAGGATTGCCCATGCGATATTATAATATATTTACAAATAAATCATTAACTAAATTATTTATTTATACTATTATCGAAATATACATAATAACATATTAATATCTGTAGAGGTTATAAATAATTAGAATCTGCTATTACACCAAGCAGATATGAATTGCCGAGCTTAATGGTGGTTACTTGATGAAAAAAACAAAAAAAATCATAAAAATATTAACAATGTTGATTATAATAATTCTTATTGTTTCATTTACTGGTTATAATTTATATACAGAGCCCAAAAATATTAAAGTATCTGGTTCCAGCCGTGTGCCTGCAATTATGAATTCCGACAGATATGTAATGGATAAATTTTGTTATAATATTACGCAGTACGGCAGTAAATCCGAATTTCTAACAGTAGCACACATTCCAAATACAGAATATTGTCCGGGCAATCAGTTATTTCTTACTCTACAAACATACAAAATTAAACAAAAATTGAATTTCCCTATGACTAACATATCTGTTGTCATTAACCATATAAATGTACAGATTAATAGCAATGAAACAAGTTATATAGTTTCAACCTATTTTAATAACTACAGTATACAGCAGACTATTGGACTCAGTTTACCAAGATATGGGAATAATATCATAAATTTAAGTTTCAGGATTATACCTATTTATGAAATAAATTTCTTTCATTACAATGATAAGGCAAAGAAAGTGGATTTTAGATTTAATCTCACAGGTATACGGATCACATCAAAAGAATGATTATCATGAGAAAGCATTAATACCTATTACATGTATGCTTCCGGCATTGGATGCGCATGCCTATGGCCAATAAATATCAAACTTGCCAGTGTATGCTGTAGCATCAACATCCATGGAAATTTATAATACTATTAGTCGATACTGGACTATGTCTGATTATATACATAAATTAAAATTCATGGAAGAAAAAAACCTGACACTGGAAATCAGTTACAGGCTGAACTATGAAGATAAGGCATGCGGTTCAATAAGAATATTCTCTGGACAGATAGACCCTGAAAAGGATAATTACGAGCTTTACATGGAGTTAATCGAGTGTGGACTAACAGAAGAAGATGTTAATAAAAGGGTAGAGAAAATGGAAGAAGAAATCATGCAGGATAAAATAGACCTATCACTCTAATAAAAACTAAATAAGAATCTTGAATGTGAAATAAATGATAAGCAGGAAAGTCCTAGTGGGAATTGTTCTACTAATAGCCGGAATAGCTTTGGTGATACCTGGAGTTGTGGTTATTACATCGGAACCATCAGGAAATACTGTAATTCATTACTCATCAGATATATATACGTCTCCGGAATTCAATTTTACGGAAAATAAGGTTCTCATAATGGTTTCTTCCGATACATCCTCTGAAGGACTTGTCAACTGTACAGATTTCAGGGAAGACGCGAGTACATTTAATTCTTCTAATATTCATAATTACACTGTGACGCCGGCAAAACATATTGATGGAGAGCCTCTATATGAAAATCTAAATGGATCATACAAGTATGTAATTGTTTCCAGCAGTAAACCTGTACTGGACTATAATTTTATTTCGCATTCCGAAATCAGTAATGTAACAGATGCTAGCTACATAGCTGCTATGGGAGCACTTCTTACAGGTGCAGGTATAATAATAACAATGGTAACAATCCTTTTCGGAAAAATAAATTCCCGGAAGCCTAGATAAGTTCATTATTTATCTCATGAAATGGTACATGTATACTCTACTGGATCGCCATAGCAACAAAAAAAACTTTAAACTAAATGTAATAGGCTTACATGATAGTTTCACCACTGGATTACAGATATGGCAGGGAAGAAGTAAAATCCATATTTTCAGAGAAAACAAGATTAAATATAATGCTTAATGTAGAGAGCGCCATTGCACAGGCAGAATCATATTATGGGCTTATACCTGAGAAGGCGTATCTTGATATTAAAAAAGTGGTGGATTCAAATGAAGTACAGCTTTCAAGGGTTAAGGAAATTGAGAGCTCCATAAACCATGATGTAATGTCCATAGTTGAGGCACTCACAGAAAAATGCACAGAAGGGAAGAATTATGTTCACTTCGGTGTAACATCAAATGATATAAATGATTCTGCTTCAGCAATACAGATAAAGAGGGCAATAAACATCATTGTATCAGACCTAATTGGTCTAAACAGGGCTCTGATAAAAATAATAATGGAGAATATGGAAACAATTATGGTTGGAAGAACACATGGACAGCACGCGTCGCCTATAACACTGGGATTGAAGTTTTCGGTTTATCTGGCCGAGGTCAACAGGCATCTTGAACGTATAATGGAAGCAAGAAAGCGCATGATTGCCGGAAAAATTCTCGGACCGGTGGGTACAGGCGCTGCGCTGGGGCCAATGGCACTCCAAATACAGGAGAAGGTATGTGAAATCCTCGGTATCACGCATGAAACTGCATCAACCCAGATAGTGGGCAGGGACAGATATATAGAATTTTTATCCATAATTAACAATATATCTGTATCCATGGAGAAATTTGCCACAGAGATTAGAAATCTCCAGAGACCTGAGATATATGAACTCTCTGAGTATTTCGATAGCGATAAGCAGGTAGGATCCAGCTCCATGCCATCAAAGCGCAATCCTGTCGTGTCTGAAAACATTGTCAGTCTTGCAAGGTTACTGCGTTCGTTTATAATTCCGGAATATGAAGCCGGTGTACAGTGGCACGAAAGAGACCTGACAAACAGTGCACTTGAGAGGTTTACAATTCCTTACGCATCAATACTTGCAGATGATATAATAACAAAGATGACCGGTGTATTTTCACATTTATTCATCAACAGGGAAGAGATGAGGCGTAGAGTGTACGAAGACCAGTTTATAATGTCTGAAAGTGTAACAATTGCACTGACAAGAAACGGTGTTCCAAGGCAGAAATCCCATGAATTCGTTCGGAAATCTTCAATGTTTGCATATGAGAATAAATTAACATTCAAGGAAGCATTATTAAAAAATGGCATATTGAACTATATAAATAAGGATAAACTGGATGAAGCAATGAATCCTGAGAAATTTACAGGAAGTTCGAAAGAAATATGTGAAATTGCAATTAAGAATTCAGAAAATTTTGAAAAATTTTTATCGGGTGAATTATATGATTGAGAATTTTGAAGAAACGCAGAAATACAAACTCATATTAAATGAAATTAACGGAGAGGAAAAATCAATAACCGGGATCCAGAAATCGCTGGAGGATAAGGGAATAAACATGCACAGGCTTGTGCTCACAGGTTATCTCAATGCCATGGTAGAGCTTGGCATGTTGAAGGAGAAGGCAATAAAACCTGCGAGGATATTCTCCTATACAGGGCAGAACAAACATGACATCTATAGCATTGTTGGGTCTACAATGAAAAAAATGGATGAGGAGAATGCCGGGTACAACTCACTTCTTGTGCTTTATTATCTGTTTGAAAGGCCGGTATTCACAAGGGAACTGGAAAAATGCAATGTAAATATCCCTGCTAAAGATGTACGGACCATTAATTCACAGTATAGGAACGAATACATTAAAAAACTGGGTGAGTTGAATATAAAGATACCCCAGAGCAGCGTGCTTCTGGAACCTGTTGATTTCGACAAAACTGGTGTTACAAAACTTCTTAACTATATATTGTCAAATGAATATGATCTAAAAAAATATATGATAGTAAATACAAATCAGAAAACACTTGATTAATAAAAGTTATATCCAGTGAACTAATTATTAAAACGATATCTATGACAATATATACATATGTTCTGGCTTACAAGCTGAATGGCAAATTCTGGTCACTACCCATGGATGACAGAAAAAATATAAATAAAAATATTATGAATTTCATAGATAATTATCGTAAAAATTTGATCAGCATAAAATACTACAAATCAATAAGACACGATAATGATGTATTGTTCTGGTCTGCATCCGAGGACCCGATCAAGCTTGAAAGATTAAAGGAGGGGCTTAACTCGGCCTTTGGAATTTATGGAAAGACCCAGTACAGCATGTTTTCTCTTTACGAGCATTCTCCATATACCAATGCAAGCAAGAGTCTGGAAGACACTCTTAAAACAGAACCAAAAAAATATTTTGTGGCATATCCAATGAGCAAGGATCGTGAATGGTATTTAATAAACTATGAGGAAAGAAAGAAAATCCTTGCCGGCCATATCGGCGCCGCAAGGAGCGATAAGGAAAGCCCGGGGATAATATCCTATACCACATATTCATTTGGTTTGGGTGACCAGGAATTCGTGGTACTCTATGAGCTTGATGATCTAAGCGCCTGGTCACATGTCACGGAAAAATTACGGGAGGTAATGGCCAGAAAATGGATAATAAACGAGGCCCCCATATTCGTAGGCATATATAATGGCAATGACCTGGTGATTTAATATGGGAATAAAAGATTATTTCAGGGGTTCCGACTATTTCAATCAGCCGGAAGAGTTAAAAAATCTTTCACCTCAGCAACTATCACAATTAAAGGAGCAGTATGCAGTAGTGGATGTACGTACCGGGTTTGAATACAGGCATGGACATATAAAAGGGGCAGTGCATTACAAACTGGGAAGAGAAGATGAAATTGTGGGTAAATTTCCAAAGGAAGAGCCCATTATACTTGTTTGCAAAACGGGGCATAGGAGCAGAGCTGCCGCAAATAGACTTGTACGGAGAGGCTATAAAAATCTCTACCACCTTGAAGGTGGGATGAATAAATGGAGATCTGAAAAATTCTCTGAAGAAAAATAGAATCTATTTTTTGGATAAATATTGATTGATAGAAACTATCTACTATCTAATTACGCTAATCCAAGCTGCTCCAGTTCGTTCTTTTCCTTGGATTTTTTCTTGAGGATATATCTCGTTATATATCCGGCTATTGCATTTGCGGTCTTCTTGGTTACAGTTTTCTCTATAAAGCTGTGAAGAATTTCCTTATTATGGTTAAAATCCGCATTGAACAGGTCCTTATTATTATCAACTAATTCTTCTGATATTCTTTTTATATTTGACGGTCTTATACTTCCCATTATCAGGTTATTTTAAAAGGTTATATAAAGAATTTCATTTTTTAGATTTTTTAAAACCCAGAAAAATCATTCCTTTGGTGGAACAACAGTAACGGGTATATCTGAATGCGCGATAATGCCCGAACTGACAGAGCCAAGTATTAGCTTACTGAATCCGTGCAGTTTTCTGGTTCCTGTTACAATCAAATCCACACCTTTGTCCTTGGCAGTTTCAAGAACTATTTTGGCAATTTCCTCACCATTGGAGTTTGCCTTGATCAGCTCATATTTTACAGCTTCTTTTTCCAGAATTTTTTTGGCCTTTTCAAGAATTTCTGTGGCCGTTTTATCCTGCCCTTCATACACTGATTGCGGTATATAAGAATCAAAGCTGGCGCTTATCCCGACTATTGTTGGAATTACATACAATACATAATATTCATCACAGGTGCATTTCAAATCAAGTGCATATTTAAGAGCCTCTTTTGCTCCTTCCGATCCATCATATGAAACTAAAATTTTCATAGAAAATAATACAAAAGGCTTATATAAATTTATTCAAATTCATGATTATATATAAACTTAAAATTTATTCATACTTAGCATGATTTTTAGCTACAGGTTGGAGTTGTACAGGACTATTTTTAGTAATTTAGTTATTCATAATTATATTATAAAAATATATTTTTGATTCACCACCGGTGTAGTCCATAATGATAAAAACAAAGGATATAGTTATAATAATAACTCAATTATAAAATAGGTATTTATATTAAAAAATAATACCAAATATACATTTACACTTGAGGTGACATAGTGAAACGAAGTTCAAGAGACTGGAAAAAAAGAGGAAATATGCGTTGGAAATGGAGAAAAAAGAAAATAAGAAGATTAAAAAGAGCCAGAAGGGCAAGCAAGCAGTAATGCCATAGGCTTTCTATGGCTGACTTTCACAATTTGATTCTTAACTGTTTTTTACTGTTGGATTAAAAAAATTCAGGATTATTTTGCAATTAAAATCATACAATATAACATTATTTTGAATATTGAATAGATTATTTATAGTATCGCCCAATCCATTTATATGGTATCTGAAAAAATGAACAAAGATAAGAAGATTTACGGGACATATAGCAACAGGGATTTTAACAAGCCAATACCTGAATTTGAATTTCCCGAGGAGGGGATGGAAGCCAGATCAGCATATGAAATGATTCATGAAGAGCTCAATCTGGATGGAATTCCTGAATTGAATCTCGCAACATTTGTTACAACATATATGGAGCCAGAGGCAAAAAAACTCTTCATGGAAAATGCCCACAAAAATTTTATTGACAGCTTTGAGTACCCACAGATCAAGAAGGAAGAGATAAGGATAGTAAACATACTATCAAGGCTTTATAATGCACCAGAAAGCACAGAGTTCACTGGCGCATCTACCATCGGTTCCTCTGAATCAATCATGCTTGCACTCCTTGCACATAAGTGGAACTGGAAGGAAAAAATGAAGAAGCAGAATAAGGATGTATCACACCCCAACATAGTATTCGGTGCCGACACACATGTGGTCTGGGACAAATTTGCTAAGTACTTTGATGTGGAATCCCGTGTAGTGCCGCTTGATTCAAAAACACTTGTTGCAGATCCAGAGAAGCTTGTCAGTATGGTTGATCAAAACACTATTGCAGTTGGAGCAGTAATGGGCACAACCTTTACAGGCGCCTTTGATGATGTGAAGAGAATAAATACACTGCTTGAAAAGCTTAAGTCTGATACGGGTCTTGATATTCCCATACATGTTGATGCAGCCTCCGCTGGATTTGTTACTCCTTTTATTGAACCTGATCTTGAGTGGGATTTCCGGCTGAGCCATGTGAAATCTATCAACGTATCGGGGCATAAATTTGGACTCGTTTACCCGGGCATCGGCTGGCTCTTGTTCAAGGATAAATCAGATCTGCCTGAGGATCTTATTTTCTACGTCAACTACCTGGGCAATGATATGCCAACATATACATTGAATTTTTCAAAGAGCTCCTCAAACATTGCACCCCAGTACTACAATATCATAAGGCTCGGAAAATCCGGTTACAGGCGCATAGCTGAAAATATGATGGCAAATGCAAGATATCTGGGGGAAAGACTTCAAAAAATAAAGAATTTGGAGGTTGTGAGCAATGCGGAGCATATACCTGTTGTAACGTTCAAGCAGAAAAGTAAGGATGTTTACGATCTGTTCGATCTATCATCCGCTATAAGGAGCTACGGGTGGATAGTGCCTGCATATTCACTTCCAGCAGATGCATCCGATACTGTGCTAATGAGAATTGTTGTCAGGGAGAGCTTCAACAGGGATATGGCAGACCTATTTCTGGATAGTTTGAAAAATGCCATGGATGGATTATCCGGAAGTCCCACCAAAAAATCAGGAATATCCCCGAGAAAGGGACATTCTGTGTCATAGAAACTATTTTTTATTTCTCTTTGAAAGTTCATTCATTATATCAGAAAATTTTATTCCCTCGTATGCAAGGTATACAGTAAGATGATACATCAGGTCAGCCGTTTCATAGATTATCCTTTCCTTACCCTGTGCCAGTATCGTTTCCACCGCCTCCTCCCCGACCTTTTTACGTATATTCTCCTCACCGGAGTTGAAAAGTTCTGTTGTATATGAATCGTTTCTTGGTTTATCCCTTGTTCTGTTAACAAGTTCTTCCAGATCCAGCAAAACCTCCATGGAATAATCAATGGTACCAGCGGGTACCGGTGTTCCAATTTCTCTGAAACAGCTTTTTGTGCCGAGGTGACATGCGTTTCCCTTCTGATCTACCAGAAATAAAAGTGAATCACCATCACAGTCAACCATGACTTCCCGAATTTTTTGGATATTCCCACTGGTTTCCCCCTTCATTCTTATCCTCTGCTTGCTTCTGGAATAATAATGCATTAACCCGGTTTCCATGCTTTTTCCGTAAGCCTCCTTATTCATGTATCCTAGAGTTAAAACTTCCCTTGTGCCATAATCTTGAACCACTACGGGAATTATTCCATCAAAATTATAATCTAACATTTATACCGTTCTCCCTTAAATAATTCTTTATATCTACCGGACTGCATTTACCACTATGAAATATGGAAGCTGCTAGTGCACCATCGGCCCCGGCATTGAATGCCTCAAGAAAATCTACTGGCCTTCCTGCTCCGCCCGATGCTATTACGGGTATATCCACATTTTCCACAATGCGATTTATCAAATTCACATCAAAACCCTTCATTGTTCCATCGGTGTTGATCGATGTGACGAGCAATTCCCCGGCTCCCAAGGATGCTGCGGTCCTTGCCCATTCCACGGTATCAATGCCGGTGTTGTTTGAACCCCCTTTTATATAGACCGTATATTTTCCATCTATAAACATAGAATCTATTGCTATCACAGTGTTGGCTGACCCTATGCGATCCGAAATATCCTTTATAATTTCTGGATGTTCCACAGCATATGTGTTGATAAAAATTTTATCAGCGCCGTTCCTGATTATTGAAATCATGTCATCCAAATCAGATAGTCCACCACCAACAGTAAATGGTATGCTAATCTCTGAAGCCACCTTTCTTACAATGTCTGAAAGTATCTTCCTTTTTTCCCTGGTTGCCCTGATATCCAGGAACACAAGCTCGTCCATACCTTCAGAGACATAGCGTTTTGCCAGTTCTACAGGGTCCCCTGAATCTTTGATATTTTCGAAATTTACACCCTTTACAACTCTTCCATCAGCTATGTCCAGTGCGGCAATTATTCTTTTTGCAAGCATATTAATTCCTCCGCGGAGATATTTCCGTTGTAGAGCGCCTTACCGATGATTGCACCGTTAAATCCGGACAGCTCCAGTTTTCTCAGATCATTGATAGAATTCACACCACCAGCATACATGAAATAGCCGGAATCCCAGAATCTCTGTAAACTGCTTATATTACCCGTTCCATCCCTGTCTATTGATGTGAATATGAAACGGTTAGCAAAACCACTAACCTCGGAATAGAAATCCTTATAACTAATTGTGGTGCTGCTTGTCCATCCATTATATTTAACCATGCCAAGGTACGCATCGATGCTTATGGTTATATTTTTAAACTTGTATGAGATATTTTCAAGCAACTTTCTGTTCAGTGCCGCACTACCGATAATAACACTGTCCGCGCCTGATAGATATCCGGTTTCTATAAATTCCGGAGTTCTGAAGCCCCCGCCGATCTGTAGATAAGATGTGACAGATCCCCTTATTTCCTTTAATAAGGGAATATTTACAGGTTTCCCTGAGAAGGCCCCATTGAGATCAACAATATGCAGCTTTCCTGAAATTTTAGAGAATTTTTCAGCAAAGACAACAGGATTTCCATAATCATGCCTTGTTGCTATATCTCCATTTTTCAGTGATACTGCATGTCCATCATAAATATCTATAGCAGGATAAATATCTATCAGGAAATCACCCCGAAATTTTTCAATATGCGTATTCCGTTTTCCCCGGATTTTTCAGGATGGAACTGCACACCGTATATATTCCTGTATCTTATTCCTGATGTGAAATACCTACCGTAATCCGTTTTCATAGCTGTATACTCAGTATCAGGTGCATAGTATGAGTGCATGAAATAAAAGAATGAATTATCCGGTATGTCATCCATTATTTGTGAATCCATTAGATTTTCGACCTGATTCCATCCCATGTGTGGGGTTTTAATCCCGTTGAATTTTTTTATCCGACCATGCATAATACCGAGACCGTCACCAATACCTTCCTCGCTTGAATCAAATAACATCTCCATGCCTAGGCATATTCCCAGGTATGGAATCCCTGATTTTATCACCTTTATAAGTACTTCTCTTATAGGTTTGATAACTTCCGCCACATACTGAAACGATCCGACTCCCGGAAATATTATCTTGTCTGAACGCTCAATTTCATCAGGGTCTATGGTAATTTTTCCACCGGTCACCCTTTCTATAGTGGATAAGTTTCCCGTGCCGATATCTATAATTGCAATCATAGTGTCCCCTTGGTGCTTCTCAAATACTGGTTGTCCTGAATTGCAATTCCCATGGCAGTACCCAGGGACTTGAAAATATTTTCCGTAATATGGTGTGCATTCTTTCCGTTGAACATTATAACATGAAGCGTTAGTGGTACTGTTCTGGCAAACGCCCATAAAAATTCATATAAGAGGTTTATCTCAAAGCCCTCAGAGTCCGTGAAACTTACATCGAAGTTTATGTATGCCCTTGAAATATCAAGAGAAACCATTATAAGTGATTCGTCCATGGGCATCGTCGCATTTCCAAATCTTTTAATGTGCCTTTGGGAAATATACGAAGATATTTCCTGTGCAACTGTTATTCCAAGATCCTCCCAGAGATGGTGCCTGAGGTCATACTTACACTTTATTTTTACGTTTTTTTCCATATAAAAGAATAATGTCCTCATCATATGATCAAGAACTGGGTCGCCGGTTTCCACAGATGTTGTTTCAGTGCCCATGGAAACATCTATTTCTGTTTCCTTCGTATTCCTTATCATGACCTTACCTCCATGGATTTTCTGTGCAGCGGCATGTTTTCTATTTCTGCCATGGCAATACCCAGGTCACGATCACCAGTAAAATCAGATCTGGAAACATTTGCAAATGAGGTTTTTTTCATGAAATCATCAACTGTCAGCACTGATGAGAACCTTGCAGTTCCACCGGTGGGAAGTAAATGATTTACGCCAAGGAAATAATCTCCCGCAGGTACCGGTGCATATTCCCCCATATACACTGCCCCAGCATTTTTTATCCTATTGAATATTTCCATGGGACTGGAAGCGAGAATTTCCAGATGCTCCGGGGCAATCTCATTTGCCTTTGATATGATTTCCTCCATGCTTTTACAAACCATAATGTTAACCCTGCTATTGCTCAGGTTTTCCGGTATTTTACCGGTAGTCAGAAGCCATGCTCTGGAGCTTAGTCCATGTTCCAGTTGTGAATCCAGATCAGCAGTGATGTATTCATTGTTTGATCCTTCATCGGATATTACCATTATTTCGGATGGGCCGTAAAGCCCGTCTATACCGGTAATGCCAAAAACCTGCCTCTTCGCCTCGTTCACATATTGATTTCCTGGACCAAATATTTTGTCCACTTTCTTCATTCCCGTGCCGAAAGCCATGGCACCTATTGCCTGGATTCCACCTATCTTGTATACCTCTTTTATCCCAAGCATACTGGCAATATACAGAGTATAGGGATTGACTTTCCCATCGTCTCCAGGAGCAGTTGTGATAACTATATCCCTGACACCTGCTATCTTTGCCGGTGCACCGATCATCATAACAGTTGATGGTAGTGGTTTTTTCCCGGGTATGTACATACCTATTCGTTCCATAGGAATGTACCTTATGCCATAGATAGAACCATTGAAGAAACGCATACGGTCCCTGTTGAGCTGCATCTCATGGTTGTCAAATATGCGCTTATAAACCCTTTTTATTATATCCTTTTCATCATCAGGTATTGTTTTCACTGCCTCTATGAATTCTTCCTCAGATACCCTGATATCGCCATTATAGCCATCAAATTTCATGGAATATTCCATAACCGCTTCTATTCCATGGTTTTTAATATCTTCCAGTATATTTCTCACATAATTTTCTATTTCCATCCATTTCACCTGCTATTTCTATAAATTTATTTATTTCGTCATATTTCGTTTTCTGTGAAACCCTGTTTACAACAAGAGTTGCCTGTATATCCATTATTTTCCTGATTTCCACAAGATGATTTTTTCTCATTGTTTCCCCTGTCTGTACAATGTCCACGATTGCATCTGCTATTCCTGTTTCAGGTGCAAGTTCAAGTGAACCATTGAGACTTATGATATTGGCACGGATGCCCGAGGAGTTAAGGTATCTTTCAGTTATAACGGGATGCTTTGTTGCTATGTCAGTGCCATCTAGATCATCCATGTCATAGCCCTCTGGAGCTAATATGCTCAGCCTGCACTTGCCGAAGTTCAGTGAGAGTGGGGCAAATAGGTCAATACCACTTTCTACCAGAGAGTCTGTTCCGCATACGCCTATATCCCCCACATACTCAGTATAAACAGGCACATCCCTCGCCCTGGGCAGTATAATTTCGTTGCCGTTTTCCCCGAACATCAGCTTTCTCTCGTCGTATATATCGATGTATATTCCTGTTGCTTTTAAAAGGAGCATTGAATTCTCCATTAGCCTGCCTCTTGGTATTACGAATTTCATCCTTTCACCTCTAAATTTTCTGCATACATTCTGTATATAGCCATAAGGTCCATGGTAAATCCACATGCATTAATACCGTTAATTCTGTAACTCCCTCCACCACCGAGAAATCCGTTATTCCCGTATATCTCGAATACTGGACCATTATAGTAATCCGGCTGCCTTACCGTTCCAAGATCTATGATAAGCCTTGGATCGTTGACAGCCTCCAAGATCTTGTCCAGTGTTTCTATTCCGCTGTTTCTTGTCCTTGTACCTATAATTTTAATAATTTCATTTCTTTCATTTTCATCAATTCTGATCAATGCCTGGAAATCCCTGTCTTTTAACGCCCTTTTAATCTCTGTCCAGTGCCTGCTGGATTTGTACTTATCAAATATTCCTGAAATTCCCATGTCGATGCTGTAACTGTTTAATCCCAGGCCATCAAGAACTTTCATGGCAGTTGTTAAAATTTGTGCGGTGCTTTTTATGGAATCACCGCCTATTATTTCCCCTCCGGTTTTCAGAGATTCCACAAGGTTGCTATCACTCTGCTGTGAAATATAGAAGATACTAGAATTTACGTAAAAATGTCGCTTCATAAGTCTCATAGTTATATCCGGCTCCAGTACAAAGACATCATTACGGTGAATGAATTTGAATCCATCTATGTCTGCAGATTTTATAAATGAATCTGGAAAGATTTCGTAGAATCCAGAATTGTAAAATGATTCCCTGACTTTACGGGCAACTTCACTTAGCTTTCTGTCCAGAATTTTCAAGATAACCACGGGTGGATAGGGAACTTAATAGCATATCTTCTGTAATGCCTGTCCTCCCATGATGATGTATATGCCCAGCACTAAAAGTAAATACGGAAAAGCTGGCTGTAGTTTTTATATACATCTCTGTTGCCATAAACGGAAAATAACAATATAATATATAACTATTGCCGGTAAAATTTACGATAATAATGTTAATTAGTATATTGATAATGCTAAAGAACCGTTTTAAACTTATAATGAAACAATTACATTATCGATTAGTTGTGCAAGTGACCTCCTCCCAAAGCTAACCAGTAGATCAAAAATATATATTGTCAGATGATTGTCGGGCATGAACACACCCCTTCCACTGATGAGAAACATGCCCGGCAGATCGTTTACCACTGGAGATTATATAAATTTTGTGCAGCAAA
>JAKAAT010000013.1 GCA_021802205.1 Thermoplasmata archaeon | reverse complement strand
GGGCATTTCTTCGGCATTGCTTCTATTATCTTGCTCTCATCTATCTTTATGCCATAGGCCTTGAGTATAGCATTGTCCTGGTCCCTCATTGATAGATGGATATAGGTCCTTGTCTGCCTGGAACCATGAACCCATCCCATCTGGGATTCCAGGGGTGCCTCTGCTACCTTGGATGCTAAAATTGTTGCCCTGGTATGCCTGAACAGATGCGGGTATATCCTCCTGGTTATCCCGGACCTTCTCTTTGCCTTCAGGATCATGGACCTGACCTCATCGTAGCCCATCCTTTCATTTTCCTTCATTAGAAATAGCCAGGAATCAGGATCCTTCAGTGGATGGTCATTCAGGTACTCTTTTAAATAATATATGGAATCCCCAATAATCCTTACTTCCCTGAATCCTGTTTTTCCGGTAACAGCGATAATGCAGCCGTAGTCATCGAACTTCAGGTCCCTGATCTTCATGGTAAGCAGTTCAGAGATCCTGCACCCCGAATCGTATAATAATGAAATCAATGCCCTGTCCCTTGAATTCCTGCACCCGTTTATCAGCTTCACTTCCTCTTCCCTGGTAACCAGGGATTCCGGCTTAATCTCATGGGAAGGATGGGAATTGAACTTAATCCATTCAACACATTCAGGATACCTCTTATTATTGCCTAAAAGCCATTTATAGAACTTCTTCAGTGTAACGTAATATGACTGTATGGCATTCTCCGAGGGCCTATGATCATCTGGCCCACCCCATTTAACCCGGGAATTCAGTATGCTGGATATGGCCATTTTAATTTCCTTCTTGCCAGGATCCAGAAACCTATCCCCCAGCATTACGGCTATTTTCCTTAACCTTATGATATATGCGTATTTTCTCCCATCCGACAGGCCTGAAAAGGTTAAATCATCTATGAATTCCTTAATCTTCTCTTTTGATTCCTGGCTTATATCTATGCTATCCAGTTTCTTAATCTCCCTCTGGAGATACAGGGCATAATCCATATATGATAAAATGCATCGAATGAATATAATGATTTTGTATGTGCATTGAGTATTTTACGGGATGCACGGCACCTGCATTTTTAAGTTTATAACATAATCATTATTTTATAGTGAAAATTATAAGTAATACTTACAGTTGCAGGTAAAAATATCCATCTGCCTGTTTTCTAACTATTTCCTCCACTGCTGCATTTACCATACCTATTCCGGCGCCGGTATCAACCTCCTCCTCACTGAGTTTCATTTCTTTAAGTGTATTTCTGCAGGCATTTATTTTGATCCCTGACTGTATAAGTTCTTTTACAGTGGGAATATACTCGTTTCCCTTCAGCAGGGTTTTCACTGCAGACCTGTTGAAAACAACCTCTATATTTGCTTCCGGCATGGAATTTTTTAAATTTTTAATCTGTTTGAATATTGTTTTTGCCATTGAATAATCATTTCCACATATAATTACGTTATACATGTTAGAAGATTGCATGAAATTATAAATACATTGGTTAGCCTTTAAGTACTGGCAAATCAGGATTTGATTCAACAGTCAAAATAAATTAATATACCTTAGAAATATTGGTTATAATGGATTCTAATCAACTTTTTAAAATTAAAAAAGGAAAGGCATTTCAGGATGTGGTTCCCGCAAGCCAGAAAAATAATATTGTAGCCGCACAGTTAAATGGTAGATTATATGACCTATCAGAAACATCCCCTGAAGAAGGAAACATAGAGCTTATCAGCATTGGTTCCAGGGAAGGTGAAAAAATACTGCTTCACAGCGCTGCACACCTTCTGGCAAACGCCATAGTGGAACTTTACCCTGATGCACTGCCCAATACGAGCAATGAGGGAGAGGATACATTTTATTATGATTTTAATATGCAGCCAATATCCATAGAAGATTTTCCAGTAATAGAAAAGAAAATGGAGGAAATTTCTCATAAGAATCTGAAAATAGAGAAAAAAATTCTACCAAAACTGAAGCTTCTGGAAGAATTCTCCGGAAATAAATATAAGCAGGACAAGATCAATGAAAATGTAAAGGATGGCAGTGAATCCAGCATGTATATCCAGGGAAACTACAAAGAATTCTGCAGAGGGCCGCATGTACCATCCACCGGATTTGTGAAAGTTTTCAAGCTTTTATCTATATCAAGTACCAATTATGGGGGAGATGTAAATAAGGAGAGAATGATCCGGATTTATGGAACTGCATTTCCCGACAGGAAGATGCTGAGAGAATTCCTGCAGAGGCGGGAAGAAGCTATGAAAAGAGACCATAGAAAAATCGGCCAGGAAATGGATCTCTTTACCTTTGACAATGAACGGGCTCCAGGAATGCCTTTTTACGCTCCAAACGGTGCAGTAATCAGAAATGAACTCATAAACTATATGAAAGAACTCAACGCAAAAAGTGGCTGGGAAGAGGTATGGACAGCCCATGCATTTAAGGATATTATATGGAAGCAATCGGGCCACTATTATAAGTATAAGGATGATATGTTTCTATTTACACTGCCAAACGGCGACAGCTATGGATTGAAGCCTATGAACTGCCCCGGCCACATAGCAATCTTTCAAAGGAACATTTACAGCTACCGTGATATGCCCATAAAATACTCAGAGGCTGGCACTGTTTACAGGTATGAAAAATCCGGTGAGATGGGAGGATTAACAAGGCCAAGGGGATTTACCATTGATGATGGCCATGGGTTTGTCAGAGAGGATCAGATATTTGATGAAACCGTATCACTTCTGAAAATAATTCCATCCATATTTAAAACCATAATGGGCACAGATGAAATTACGTATGATCTCAGCGTTATGGATAAGGAACACCCAGAAAATTACCTTATGTCATATAAGTGCTCATCCTGTGGAGAGAAATTCATGCTCAGGGCAGCATCACAGGAATTTAAATGTCCTAATTGCGGGTCTACAGACCTTGAGGCCGATTTCACAATGTGGGACAATGCAACCGAGAACCTGAGAAATGCTCTGGACAGCCTCGGTCTCAAATATACTGAATATCCAGGCGAGGCTGCATTTTATGGGCCGAAAATAGATGTGCATATAAAGGATGCTCTGGGGAGGCAGTGGCAGCTTTCAACAATACAGATTGATTTCTTCATGCCAGGCAATTTTGACCTTTACTATATTGACAGCAGTGATAAAAAGGTAAGGCCCGTAATCATTCACCGTGCCATATATGGAAGTTATGAGCGTTTTATCGCTATTCTTCTGGAACACTTCAACGGAAAACTTCCCCTGTGGCTTACGCCTATCCAGGCATATGTAATTCCAGTATCTGAAAACTACAATAACTACGCCAGAAGCATTAACCAGAAACTGATAGAAAACGGCATCAGATCAAAAGTTGATATATCAGACGGTACAATATCCAAAAAAATTAAACTGATACGACCAATGAGGCCGGCATACATAATAGTTGTAGGGGAAAAAGAATCAAGCAGCAACAGCGTTTCAGTAAGAAACCGCAATGATAAAACAAGAGAATACGGTCTTGATGAGTTTGTTTCAGTGGTGTTGAATGAAATAAAAAATAAGGATATAGGACAGGCATTCTAAACAGTATTGCCATGCCTATGTATTTTTATATGTAATATTTATACAGTACTATGTCCATAATACCTGCAGATTTAAGATATACCAAGTCACATGAGTGGTTTAAAATAGAAAACGGCATAGCAACAGTAGGAATAACTGATTTTGCACAGCATCAGCTTACAGATATAGTTTACATAGATATGCCCGGAAAAGGAACCAGGGGAAAGGCAGGCGACACACTTCTCACAATAGAATCTGTAAAATCTGCCGAAGACGTTTATTTCCCGGTAAGCGGGGAGGTAATTGAAACAAATCAGGAATTGAGTGAAAAGCCTGAACTGGTAAACTCTGATCCCTATAAATACTGGCTCGTTAAAATCAAAATGTCCGATGAAAAGTATGAATCTATGGGCCCGGAAGAGTATAAAGGCTACACAGGAGAATAAAATTATCCATGGACAGAAAGGATAAATATTATACAAGGGCAAAAAAGGAGAATTACAGAAGCAGGGCATCCTATAAACTTCTTGAAATACAGTCAAAATTTAATATTATAAAACCTGATAGCTATGTACTTGAGTTCGGTTCGTCCCCGGGTGGATGGACGCAGGTTGTCCAGCAATTTACTGAAAAACCAGTTATATCAGTTGATATAAATAAAATGGAACCCATAGACAATGTGTTATTCATACAGGGGAATATAAACGACCCTGGCCTTACATCAAAAATCAGGGATTCCATGATATCAGCCGGCATGAATTCTCTTGATGTCATTATATCCGATGCAATGATAAAAACAAGTGGAAATTACGATCGTGACCATTACGGTTCTTACCTGCTCTGTGAAAACGTTATGGAACGTTCCCTATCTTTACTGGGAAGTGGTGGAAACGCAGTTTTGAAACAGTTTCAGGGAGATTCTACAAATACATTCGTTAATACATGGAAAAAATATTTTAATTTTTATAAAATCACAAAACCAAATGCATCCCGCCAGCACAGCAGGGAGGTATACATTGTGTTCAAAGGAAAAATTTGAAATGCATAAATTGCGAAGTCATTCAGAATGTTTCATGTGCCCATCAAAATGCCTCAGTATACTTTTGTAATAATCATAATCCACAACACATACAATTTTTCTGCCATCGTACTCTTTCAAAAGGTTATCAATTCTATTTATTATATATTCCTCTCTGGCTGCATTAACCTTTTTGAAGGATTTTAAATCAACAGCCCTGTTCCATGCCTCCACGAATTCCTCAGGTGTTTGCTGATCAAACTTAAACCGGCTGACTTTTTTCTTTCTCATTGAATGCCTGAGCAAATCTGTGGTTTTAATGTATTTACTGTAAAGAATCTGATATTCTCCCTCTTCCATGTCAAGGCCTATCATTTCAACGTTATTCTCCTTGCAGTATTTTGTTGCTTCTATGTATACAGGTGATGGAGTCATAACTTCTCCGTAATTGGCCAGGTTAATGCCATAAAGTATTTCATAATCGGAAAGGTCTACCTCGAAGGGATCCTCTATAAAATCTTTCATGCCTTCTACCTGTTCTGGAGAAATGGTTATAAATATTATATCTGGCCTTTTTTCAAGAAGTTCTTTTCTCAGTTCGTCTCCATCACGCACAAGCCCCTTGACCCCCCCAAATATATATAACCTGTCATTAACCTGGTACATCATATTCATTTTTCTAACAGTTCATTAAAGCGGTCAATATCATAAACCTTTCTCAAATCATTAAAATTAATTATCCGGCATCCATATACATCTTTTCTGGATGTTCTCTCTTTGTTGATTATGATAGGTATCTCCTCCAGCACATCACTTATCTTTTTTATGGATTTTATTCTGTTTAAATTTTCTCCTGTATCATTGAATGTTCCAACTATCAATCTTGAGTCAGAGCTGAAGGAAAGGCCGTCAAATGGATTCCTGCTTATATACTCGGAAACATAGCCTATGCTGTTCATAATGCTCAGAACTTCACTGATAAACTCACTTGCCGGACTTACTGGCATATCCGGTTCAGCTGTTATGGATATATCAACCTCACGGCTGATGTCTCCCTTGAGTATTGACTCAAGTTTAAGGTATATATCTATTGTTGCAGAGCTCCCTGATTCATATAGGGATACCGACCTTCTTGAGACACCCAGTTTCTGTGCGATGTAACCTATTGAGTAATCTTTTTCCTCCCTGAGATTCCTCATTTTCTGCCCATTTATTCCAACGTAAAATCCTCCAGGAGCAGAATATATAAAAGGAGCCTCTCCATTTATATAATCCTCGAAACTTTCCAGTGAAAGTATAGGTACACCGTGCCTGAAATAAAGGACTCCTCTTTCAAGTTTTCCATTTCCGGCCTTTTCCCCGATGATCAGTGCAGTGGAATCAGTCATTGCACTCATCTTAATAAGAGGAACTACACCTATCTTGCTGAACGTATTCACATTGTAAAGAATCTTGAGTATGTATCTTTCACTACCCCTTCTGCATATTAAATCAAAGGTGACAAGTCCGTAAAGCCCTGGCTCTGAAACTGTAAAATCATTCTTCTTAAGAAAATCGTATATATTTTTTATTAGTTCCTGCCTTGGATCCACGATATACTAAAAATATGGTTACATATATATTTTTCTATTATATCTAATTTTATATAATCTAATTCAAATATTATGCTCCCTCAGGCTTGAGGATATTTTATGCGGGCATATTTTTATTTCACATTTATCGCATATAACATTTAACTTTTCCGGGGAATTGATAATAATTCTGTTCACCCCGGCTATCCTATCAAGGCCCTGAAATGTCGATCCATCCAGCTCATTGTAAAAAATAATCCTGATGAAATTCGATTCATAGTCAGAATTCTGTGAATATACCTCTTTGATATTGGATGTATGATTCCTTAAAATATCCATGACCTCAACTATAACCTTTGAATACATTCCTTTATCTATATATACAGTTACAATTTCATTTCTCATTAACAAGGAGACCCTTTTTATGTCAGGGATCACAGAAATATTCTGCATAATCTCCTTAACTACTGGATTTTCATTTACGAATTTAATAGTTTCATACAGCGTCCTGCGGTTCACCTTTATAGCATTTGCAATGCTGCTCAGCGGGACTTCTATATTGTTTACAAAAAATTTATCATTTACTATGGATATCCCGTTTGCATACAGCTTTTCGATTATCTTTTTCTTTACCGGATATGATTTAAAGTATTCATCGAAGACCAGCTGCATACATCTTAAATCCTGTATCCTATAAATACTTTATATGATACTGCTTTTGGAAAAAATTCGAATATCCCTATATGTGCATGAATCCCATGAAAGTCTGCTGTTACAACATTAACAATATATTTCGAAGTTAATTAATAAATTGCTTTTTCAATTAATTATTTGTCATTGTATTTGATTTCAATTACCGTAAGAAATTATTATAAGTAATAATACCATCACTTTATATGTACGGAAAAGTACTGATATGTGACCCCGTTGATAGTGTGCTAAGGGAAAAATTGAGTGATAAATTTGAAATAGACTACAATCCTGAAATATCTGCACAGGATCTTCTTAATGTCATAGGAAATTATGATGTTGTTGTTGTTAGAAGCAGAACCAAAATTACCCGGGATGTCATATCCAGGGCCAAAAAATTAAAGATAATTGCAAGGGCCGGAATCGGCGTGGATAATATAGACACAGATTATGCTGAAGAAAAACACATAAAGGTTGTTTATGCTCCCGGATCCTCTACAGAGAGTGTTGTTGAGATCACACTTGCAATGATGGTGATAGGTGCCAGGTCCCTGTTTAAGGGCATAGAAAATACAAAAAAGAATAATTTTACAAAATTAAAGGGAATTGAACTTGAGGGAAAAACTCTTGGAATTCTAGGATTCGGGAGAATTGGCAAAGCGATTGTAGATGCAGCTAAGGTTTTTAAGATGAATTTTATAGCATACGACCCTATGCCTGTTGAATATCCAGAATATGTTAAAAAAGTTTCTCTGGAGGAACTTCTCCAGAATTCAGACGTTATATCAATAAACGTAACTATGAGGAAGGATTCCCCATATATACTCAATGATCCTGAACTGGCGAAATTAAAAGAAGGGGTAATAATAGTCAACACCTCAAGGGCAAGAGCAATAAATGGAAAGGATATGCTTAAATATTTAAAAAATGGTAAAATATCGGCTTTTGTAAGCGATGTATTCTGGAATGAGCCTGCAAAGGAAGACTATGAACTGGAAATGCTCAGCATGGATAACGTGATGATAACCCCGCATCTTGGAGCCCAGACGAAGGAGGCCCAGAAGAGAATTGCCATAATGACTGCTGATAATATAATCAATGAGTGGTAATAATGCTGTTAATTCCGGGTCCTGTTGAGGTCCCATTCTCGGTTGCGAATGCAGGCTCCTATGTTGTAAATCACCGCTCTCATGAGTTCAGGCAAATTATGGAGGAGAACCAGTCTCTTCTAAATAAATTTTCAGGTGCGTATAAAACTGTAATGGTTACAGGATCAGGCACTCTGGCCGTGGAAACCATGGTATTTTCTCTAATAAAAGAGGATGACCGGGTTCTCTCCATCAGCTATGGTGATTTCGGTGAAAGGCTTATAGAATCTATCTCAAGAAAAACAAAAAATACCCAGTTTATAAAATATGATATGCTTGATATGCAATTGCTGTTAAATGAAATCAGGGACAGGGATTACGACAAATTATTTTTAGTGCACAATGAAACATCGAATGGAACCGCAATACGTGATATGTCTGAAATCATAAAAATAGTGAGGGGTAAGGGGGCAAAGCTTTTGATTGACGATGTTTCTGGTTTCGGCGGTTATTCCATGGGAATGGAAGGGGTCTATGCTATGGTAACCGGCAGCCAGAAAAATATTGCAGCTATCCCGGGAATCGGAATAATATTCCTGTCCAGGGAGGCATGTGAGGATATGGAAAATGTACCATCAGTTAACGCTCCATTCTATCTTGATCTTAAAACTTCCATGAAGTTTCTCGACAAGAATGAGACAGCATACACACCGGCTACAGGCGCATTTAAATCTATGAACTTAGCATTGAAAATACTTGATCGGGAAGGATTCATCAACCGTGTAAACAGAATAAAATCGTCCTCACAGTTTATAAGGGATAAACTCGCAGAAAACGGTGTGAGAATATTTGGCAATAAGGATATATATTCCAGTACCGTTGTTTGCTTTTATAATAACGATAGTGAAATGATAAAAAAACTTCTAAATGCTGGCATTTCTGTGTCAAGAGGAATGGGTTCAATATCCGGCACTACTCTTAGAGTAGGTACAATGGGAGTTATAAATAACTTTTATATAGCCAAATTTTTGAATACATATTTCAAATTATCCGGTGTTAATAAAACAATAAATATGGATGAAATACCTGAGGCAACACGGCTCCCGGCATTCCTCATGGACGATATCAATTTAGCCTGAAACTCAGCCTTTTGTGTCCTTTTCCCTTATTTTCTATTTTTAACATTTCTATCTGCCCAACTTCTTTTGTATTTGCAACATGGGTACCTCCGTCGGCCTGGAAATCAAAATTTTCAATTTCTATTATTCTTACAACCGGCAGTTTTTCTATTAACTGTCTCCCTGGCTCTGTCCTTGAAAGCCCAGGAATCTTGAGGGCCTCGGATCGCTCTATCTCACGCTGGTATACCTTCAACCCCGAATCAACAATATCCTGGGCTTTTGATATTATCTCTGAAATAAGCTCTTTATCTATAATATCAAAGCTGAAATCAACCCTGGCATGGTCATCATATATCTGCCCCCCTGTAAGTAAGCCATTCTTGTAGTCGTTGTTTACCACCCCATCAATTATGTGTACCGCTGTATGGTACCTCATATGTATATAACGCTTTTCCCAGTCTATTATGCCATGTACCTTATCACCACTGGCTAAAGTCACAGGGCCGTCGGCAATATGCATAATTGTGCCATCTTCCTGCCTAACATCAACTATGCGTATATCGCCATTTATCGTTTTCAGAATTCCCGTATCATTTGGTTGCCCACCACTTGTAGGATAAAATAATGTTCTATCTAACACAATACTTCCATTTTCAGCAGAAATAACAGAAGCATCAAACTCTTTCCCGTACATATCGGTATAATACAGTTTTTCAGTCATCTATTTTGTAATGCGATATATTATATTAATATACTTTGTCTTTAAATAAGTATACATATTTGTGCAGTAATATTTATATATCATATTAAAATATCAATACGATAATTATGAGTTTGATAAGAGAAGAGGATGCAAAATTCCTGAGAGAGGATTTCGAGAAAAAATTAACAAACACGGTAGACCTGGTAGTTTTTACATCTGAAGATAACAGCTGCAAGTACTGCAAGGACACTCTTAACCTTGTTGATGAGGTTGGTGCACTCTCAGATAAGATAAATGTTGTAAAATACGTGTATGAGAAAGATAAGGAAATGGTTGAAAAATACCAGGTTGAGAAATATCCTGCAACAATAGTCGCAAGGCATGGTGATGAGGATGGAAGAATTATTTACTATGGTATTCCATCAGGATATGAATTCGGGTCACTTATAGAAGACCTTGAGAATGTATCAAGTGGAGAGGCTGACGTATCCAAGAAGGCTGTTGAACTTATCTCAAAAATAGAAAAGCCTGTGACCATAAAAGTTTATGTAACACCAACATGCCAGTACTGCCCGAAGGCCGTAATTACAGCACATAAATTTGCCCTGATGAACAAGAACATAAAGAGTGAAATGATAGAATCACTTGAATTCGATAAGGAAGCATCAGACGCAGGGGTTTCAGCAGTACCACATATAGTTATAAATGATGATGTTACATTCCCCGGAGCATATCCAGACGACCAGTTCGCAGAGTATGTGATGGAAGCCTACAACCACCAGGAATAATTTTTTTATTTTTTGTTTAAGATAAATAGAAATTTTATATAAGAATTTTAAATACACTAACTGCGCCATCGTAGCTCAGCATGGTAGAGCGGCTGACTTGTAATCAGCAGGTCGGGGGATCGAATCCCTCCGATGGCTTATGAATTTTATTCAGTAGATTCAGTATATAGTTCCTATTCCTGAATACATAGATTTTATGCCTGTACCATTTTTGAATCTTGCTAGCGAGAATTGCGACCAGTCAAATAATGAACTCTCCGGGGCAATACCGGTTACCATATCAGCAACAATAACCCCATAAGCAGGAGAAAGTTTGAATCCGTGCCCGCTTAATCCGGCACAGATATATACATTTTCCATCCCATTGGAGGCCATGGAATCGATAATGGCCTGGCCATCCGGTGACATATCATACAGACCTGATATGGCCGCAACAATAGACGCATCGCCCATTGAAGGAATCCTTTCTGTTATTTTGGCAAGATACTCCTCTATATAACTATCGGTGACATGATCCTCAATATTTTTAGTGACATCAAATACCTGCTTATCTATGTGCGGGTCCAAACTTCCGATTGCTGTGAGCGTTTCACCCTCCATTTTATAATAGGCGGACTTCTGCGGGTCCCACAATGTTGGTTTTATTCCCTGGCAATTCTCAGGTCTCCTCACGTATATAATGTCATGTACAGATGCATATAATGGAGGAAGCATACTGTCATCAAGGCCTGAAGATCGAAGAAGATTATTTGTCCAGGTGTTGGTAGCCAGTATAACTGCATCTGCACTGTATTTTTTACCAGATGCAAGATAAACCGATGCACTTTTTCGTCCGCTCTCAACCTTTGTGACTTCCGTGCCTGTATATATTTCTGCACCAAGAGCCCTTGCTGCGTTTGCATATGCAGAGGCAGTTGCAACAGGGTCAGCATATCCACTTTCAGGCTCATAAAGTATGTAATCAAAATCACTGGAATCAATATCTGGGAAAAATTCCCTGACCTGTGATACTGATATCTCATTTTCATGAATTCCGAGTTCAAGCAGCATATCACGGTTTTTTCTTGCAGTTTCGGCGTTGTTGCCGTTAAATGGGAATACCATGCCAGTTCTTGTAAATCCTGAGTATCCAACCATGTTAAAATTGTTGAATTGATTTATGGAATATAGTGCCATTGATGCTATGAGCCTGTTACTGTAATGGGTTCTGACCAGTGCACTGGATTTCCCGGTATTTCCAGATGCAATATTGCCACGATCCAGTAATGTTACCTTTACGCCTCTTATTGCAAGATTATACGCTATGCTGCATCCAGTACTTCCCCCACCTACTATAATAACAGATCTAACAGATTTATCAAAAGGCATCATAATCTATATTAAATAAATATAAAAATATTATCTGTGAAACAAATATAAGTTAAATTATTCTAAAACTCAGTTAAAATATGTGGTCTTACCCCTGTCTTCATCCTTATTTTTGGATATTACATTCTCCTCATCGAATTCTATATATGATACAGAACCAACCGGTATGAGCCTCAATTTTGTTTTTCCATCAGATGTAATTCTGAATACCAGGGATCCCTCCTCGCCAAGAATAGCGTAGCCGAAATATTCCCCCTCTGTTACTAGGGGATTGTCATCCCCGCTTGATGAAACAACAGTATACTTACCTCCTTTCTTAATCTCTATCATATCCATGCGTGGATATAATATTCTATGTAAAAAGGTTTATTATATCATATGCAGTGGATAATTTTTATAGTATACTGAAATACTTTAGCATGGCCGGGACCTCATGTAAAGTATACACATCCGTTTTTTTCCATGATTTCAGCCACATGAGAGCGGAATTTGAAAATGGCTCCATGGACTTTTCAAATAGTTACGAAATCAGATATGATCTCTTTGGGTGCAGAGATACTGCAAATTTGGGGAAAATACTGGAATATTTAAACAAAAATCTTGTTGATTACATATTTACATTCAGATCAAGACAGCCTGACCAGATAACAACAATTTATAATTATGCCATGAATTATTCTCCTCCTACGGTAGACGTTGATATTGGATCTTTCAATTTCAGGAGGGACCTTTTTAATGATACAAATCTCATGGTTTCATTCCACGGTTTAAATGATGACAATGTGCACCTTATATTAAATAATATGTCAGCACTTTCCCCTGATATATATAAAATAGCCCTGCTTTACAATGATACAGGAAAATTTCTTGAGGATATAGATTATCTGTATCATTATAAGAAAGAACATACAATCAAACTTGCATATATACCCATGGGAAACAATAATAGCCTTTTCAGGCTTTTTTCTGCTATTGCTGTTTCTGATTATGCATATGCTTCATATAAGCATGCAACAGCCCCAGGTCAGATAGAAGCATCTGAATTTATTTCACTATTGAACCGTTTCAGAGAAAAATATGAATAATTCCCGTTGTAATTAGGTCAACAGCTATGGCTGTCAAAAGCAATCCCATTATCCTGGATATTACAATTGACCCAGTTTTACCTATCCTCTGGAAAATTCTCAGAGAATACTTTAGTATAATGAATGCCAGTATAAGTACAAGAATTACTGCGGCAATTACAACCATTCTTGACAGTATATCTATTCCGGTCCCATTAAAATAGATTATTGCCGTTGTTATGGATCCAGGGCCTGCAAGGAGTGGTGTTCCTATTGGGGCTATTGCTATTGCCTCCCTGTCAGCTGAGTCCTGCTGCTCTGCATTCGTGATTTTTGTCTGGGAGGTTTTTCCCTGCAGCATATCAAAACCGACCTTGAAAAGTAGAATACCGCCTGCTATTTCGAAATCATATATGCTGATTCCAAGAATATCAAATATATATACACCAAGGAACATAAAGCCGAAGAGCATTCCGGAAGCCATGTAAACGCTTCTCCTGATAACCTCCTTTCTCTCCTTCAGACTGTAGCCATCAGTGAGTGTGATAAGTATGGGCACTGCCCCTATAGGGTTAATTATTGCAAACAGTGCCACGAAGACGGTTATAAATAGAAGCAGAATAGCCATTTACCCACCATAATTAAAACGTATTAATTCTTTTGCCCTGCCGTCATTTTATTCATATGATCTTGTATAATTTTATAGTCCATATAAACCAAAAAAACCGTTACCTTGGCATCTATAAATTCTATACTTAAATAAAAATTTTTAAATTAAGATCACTGATAAGACCTATCCTCGCTATAATTGTAATAATTATAGTACTCTCCTTTCTGGGATCCTGTTGCCTCTTCACCTATTGCGTTGGTCATACTGCCATAGTATTTTTTGATCTTTTCCTCTACAGGGACATACAGAGAAAGTGCCTCCTTGACATCGGATTTTTCTATTAACTTATGATGATTTTCCACTGCCATATCGCCAGAGGCCCTTACTAGTCCACCAAGTTCCCTGAGCTTAAGGGTAAGAGCGTTGCTTTTGTGATCCTCAAGTGCCCTTCTTCTTCCTTCGTTTATAATGATATCCGTTGCATCTATGGCCATATTAGGTATTTTCCCATCCATATTGATTTCCTGGGCGATAAACTGGAGGTATCTCATTCTGTTCTCCTTTGTGTCCGGCATAGAATTTTCCATTAAAATTTCGTAGCCATTTCCAACAATCCTTGAACGGAGCGGGCTCAGTATATACTGTAAATCCTGTATATTACATGCTGCGACAAGTATGAAATCAGTAGGGACATCATCCACCTTTACACTTGCTCCCGCACTCTGTGGATTTCTCCCCACGATGGGGAACTTCCTTTCCTGCATTGCAGTGAGTATGAAACGCTGAAGCTTTCCTAAGTGTGTAATTTCATCGATAAATAGGACCCCTTCATGTGCCATATGTACTGAACCTGCAACTACACGTTCATATGGCATGGTCCCCAGCTGTGGGTGCCCGCCATATGGATCATGTCTTACATCCCCAAGAAGCTCAGTCTCGCTTGCACCGGTGGCCAGCACAAATGGATTCCTGTCGATGGGCACTATTACCTTGCTTGGACTTTTCTTCTCAAGTTTACGTCGTCTTTCCAGTGTTTTTTCATCTAATACCCTTATCTTATCGCCATATTTCTCGTATACTACTATCTCTTCCCTGTCACCGACTTTTCTGGTCTGGGTTACCCTGTCATTGTTGTTATTCACACCAAAGGCTACTCCTATAACGTTAAAAACATCGTTGAATGGCCCCTGTGTATTGTTTGCCGCCTTGCTGTTATTACAGTTGGGGCATACACTCTCTGTGGGCGGGGAATAAAAACCACAGTGGGGGCACTTATACCCCAGTCTCTGTGCAACATTGTCAGGCGCATCTTTGGGATCTATGATTTCTCCCTCTATGGAGTTCATTTCATGTTTTTCCTTCTCGATCTCACTGATAGTTCTTACCTCTACAAATGGCCTTTCTGGATATGATGGGTTATGTACAACCCTGATTTCTTCCTCCGGCCTGCTAATGTAAAAAGACATGGCCTGGGCTATCATGGATTTCCCGACCCCCGGAGGGCCAACAAGAAGAAGATTCCTCCTCTGTTTTGCGGCTATAAGTGCAAGGCGTACAGCTTCCTCCTGACCTATTACCCTTTCCAGCGGGCTTGTTGGTATTTTTAAATATGATGTATCAGGGTAATCGCTGTAATTCACATATGATCCCATGTAACCACCCTGATTCCGTCCGGCTTCTTTGTTACATGTCCCATTTTCATGCCGTAAATGGATTTAATACCCATGTTGAAAGCTATATCAACAAATCTCTGGGATATAACACCGCCACTTATTATTACACTTGCATTTTTAACCCCCTGCATGAGATCAACAGCATCTGAAATTGGATACCTTGCAACCGGATTTGATGTACTGTCATATATTTCAACTGCCTTGCTTTCATACAGTTCATTTAATTTATTCCTTACAAAGCGTGGGTCTTCAACATCCCTGATCTCTTCTTCTACAGTTGTTGCAGCAGGCTCACTCTGTTCTACATGCTTTTCTTCCTTTTCTGGTTTATGAGGTTCTTCCTTTGTTTCAGGCTTTTTTTCAATATTTACATTCATGTCTGCAACAGCCTTGTTGTTCTTCTCGGTAAATTCTTTGAGCTCCTCTATCATCCCATGCGATTCAAGATACTGATTTACAGGAGCCTTGTATTTTAAAGCTTTAACAATTTGCTTGTATGTAAGCTCCTCAACTTCTGTTCCAGGTGGGGCCCTTGCTATGAAATCCACATCAGCAACCTGTAGCATTTCCTTTATAATAAGTTCGCCTCCATGGTCACCGTCAACAAATAAGGTTACAGTTCTCGCCTTTGAGAGCTCCTTTACAGTTTTAGGAACGCTGGTGCCCTGAACGGCTATGGTATTTTTAATGCCGTACCTTAGAAGATTGAGCACATCATTCCTGCCCTCAACAACTATAATTGAATCGGACGTACCTACTGCAGGACCTGCTGGAAGGTGTTCCTCTCCGTATGATAAAATTTCTTTCTTCTCTACTTCCTCCCTGACAGACTGGATTATGCTTTCACTGAGGCTCTTTCCGTTTGTGCCCATTTTTTTATACAGTTCTTCTGCCCTCTGAATAACTTTGTCCCTCTTGTTTATACGTACATCTTCAACGTCCTCTATGTCTACCTTTGCCTTGCATGGGCCTATCCTGTCAATGGTTTCAAGAGCTGCTGCTAGAATTGAACTTTCTACCTGATCAAGCCCGGAAGGAATTAATACGAACCCTTCTGTTCTACCTTTCTTGGTATCTATTTCAACCTCTATCCTGCCTATCTTGCCACTTTTCTGTAAATCCCTTAAGTCTAATTCCTCACCTAATAATCCTTCAGTCTGCCCGAATATTGCACCAACAACATCGGGCTTTTCAACAACACCATCAGTTACTATCTTTGCTTTGATAACATATTTTGTTATGTTTGGATCGACATTCATTATTACCACCGTTATATGCGTTAATTAAGTCATTATGATAATTTTTAGTTACCATTAAATTGTTATGTTTAAAATGTATATAATCTATTCGTTGCCCAATATGATATGGTAATATAATTTTAGCATAAAAAATAACATCTATACATAATAGAAGATCTGGTCGACTGTGTACTTTATATTTTGGTTCAAATTTTTTTCATGTATTCCAGGTAAAATGCATAGTAAATATGTGAAGAAAGATGGAGTAACTTGCAAAAGGTTAAAATAAGGCAGATATATCATTTAAAGAATGATTAAGTTTGGTGTTGCAGGAATACCACTTACCAGCAAGGGGAGAACCTATATAGATTCTATCGAAGATATCGGGAACCTCGGATTGAATTCTCTGGAAGTCCAGCTGTTGAGGGTCAATGTAAGTGAAGACCCTGCGATTGAATATGTTGGTATGTATCCAAAAGATGTAGAGGATTCTATTATAGTTGATGTTTTAAGGCCAGATGAAAACGGGAATTATAAAAGTATAGGAACTGAGAATGAAATAGAGGAAGACGATATTATACAGGAAATTTTCTGGAATATGGCCCGTAACTATGAAGATCTGAGGAACGGTAGTGAAATAGCCAGGGAATTAGACGTGGACATCTCCATGCATGCCCCGTATTATATGGATATGCTTAACGGGGGAGAAATGGCTGAAAAATCTATCAACCATTTGAGGTGGTCACTCCTAATTGGTAGGGCCATGGGTGCAAAGAGAATAATCACACATACAGGATTTTATACAAAGAAAAAATCCGAGAGCCTGAAAAGGGCGCTTGATATATATTCAGATATAGCAAAGGAGTTTTCACATGAAAAGGGATACCCATACATAGGCATAGAGGCTGCTGGCAAAAAGGATCTATTCGGCACACAGAAAGAACTATTCTACCTGGCTGACAGAATTCCTGATATTGAACCTATACTGAATTTTCCACATATACATTCCATAAACAACGGTTCACTGATAGATGCAAAGAACTTTGAGGATGTAATAAATTCATTTGCAAAATATTCTAAATACGATCTCTATACAGAATTCGGCGGGGTCGAATATGACAACGGGAATGAATTAAAAATAACTGCGATAAAGCACGGGGATCTAAAATTTGAAACCCTTGCTGATGTTATCTCGTCCACAGATAGGGATATGGATATAATATCCATGTCTCCTCTTCTGGAACATGATGCACAGTACATGGAGCTTATGTACTGGAGGGCACTATCAAAAAAATACCAGAAAAAACTTGCAAAGAAAATATAGGTGAAAAAATGAGAGAGTATCCTGTTAAGAAAACCGTAAAGATTAGCATTTCAACCATATCTGAAATTCTTAAATCCTACAATATGGATTTTGAAGAGAAGGATGGTCACATTCTGTCATCCTATCCAGGTCTAAAAAAAATAGAACTATGGACCGATGGCAAAAAGTTGTATGCAGAAACTGAAACAGATATGGAGTATAAGAATCCTGGTGAAACTATTAAATTCTTCAATAATTTACTGGAAAAATTGACCGGTTATACATCAAAGGAAAGAAAGAAGCTAATATCTAAATAGTTTATTTTATTATAAGATATAAATGTTTAAAGATAAAATTTACATAATCAGCATTGTAATAACAATTGTTTCACTATTCTTCTTTATTGTATCAATAAACGATCTTTTATTTGGCAATGGAGCGCTGATTCATTTATTTTCCCTTAAATTTATAGGTGCGTGGCAGTACTGGGTTTTGATTGTATCTGTGATTTTATTTTCTTATTTCGCATATATGTCATATTCCCTGATAAGCGATATGTCAAAATTCAAAAAACTCCTGCAAAGTTCAAGTAAAAAAACCTTTATTTCAAACATGCCCGACCTTGAACGAATATCTAAAAGATTCGGTTCCCACTACGATGACCTGCTTACTGAGGCCAAGCATAAGTGGGGCATCAAAAAATAATTATTTTAAGATATTTTTTACAAATTCTGGTAGATAAAATGACCCGGTCAAAACATCACTGTTGAAATATTTCCCCGTTACTGTAGACTCATCCCTTCCTACTATCCGGTCAGGGGATGCCATGGTAAAGGACCAGAGGCCACTGGGGTATGTAGGTATAAATGCACAGTATGTTTTTACATCCCTGAAAACTTCTGTCATTCCTTTATGTGCCATAGCAAGAGCCGTGGGCTGGTAATATGGGGACCCTGACTGTGTTACCACTATTCCATCTGTGGTTAAATGTGACTTTATGTCATTATAGAACTCCTGAGAAAATAATCCCTCTGCAGGCCCTACAGGATCTGTGGAATCAATTATAATTCTGTCAAACTTATCACTGCTTTCTTTTATGTATTTTATTCCATCGCCGATAATCAACTTCACTGCACTTTCCTTGAATGAAGATGATATTGCCGGGAAATACTTTTTGGCAACTTCAACAACGTTTCCATCTATTTCAACGTTAATTATGTTTTTAATCCCAAGGTCAACAAGGCGCCTTGCAGCACCGCCATCCCCTCCACCTATAATTAGAACCCTGGAGGGTTTTGAATTAAAGTAGTATGGCACCATTGTTATCATTTCATGATAAATATATTCGTCCTTTTCGGTTAGCTGAACAGTGCCATCTATAGATAGTAATTTACCGAAATCATAGGTGTCAAAAAGGTCTATCCTCTGATAATCAGTTTTTATTGAAAGGAGCTGATCCTTAATTCTGAAGGAAAGCTGCAGGTTGTCTGAATATCTCTCTGAAAACCAGTTTTCTATTAGTCTCATGGGAGTTTATATTTATTCCATATATAATTTTTAGGTAGACAGGTGATGCATTTTTGAATTATATTCACATTATCTCTGCTAATATTCAGATATATAAACTATGATATATATTAAAATCACGATTCTGATTCCTAAAAATTGGCACCAACCTGTAAAAACAGTACTCTGCTAGATTTTTTAGAGAAAAGTTTTTATATAACGAATTACATTAACTATTGGTGAAATAATGGTAGGCATAAGTGAATTATCAAAGAAAGTTGCCAGCACGACCAACACAACCCAGAAGAAGACAGCTGAAATAATAACAGCATTTCTGAAGGAGACTGTTGACTCAGTAAATGAAGGAAAGAAGGTAAACCTTGCTGATTTCGGCATTTTCGAGAGAAAAGAACAGAAAGAAAGAGTTGCAAGAAACCCAAAGACCAGGGAAGAAATAAAGGTTCCTGCCAAGGACAAATTTGTGTTCAGAGCATCATCTGCAATCAAATACAAGGATTAAAATACAAATATTATTTTTAAATCTATATTGGCAATTTTAAATTACCGATATAACTTACAATTTTTGGAGAACTCAACTATAAAATAATATACTGCAATGGAGTTTTATGAAAGTTCTGGGACTGGAAGGCACTGCCCATACTGTGAGCGCAGGCATTGTAGATGAAAAATCTATACTTTCCAATGTTTCTTCAACATACATACCAGCCTCAGGGGGAATACATCCTAGAGAAGCGGCCATCCATCATGCCGATAAAATTGTTCCGGTTATCAAGGAGGCATTTGAACAGTGCAATGCAACACCTGATGAGATCAGCCTGGTAGCCTTTTCTATGGGTCCCGGCCTGGGCCCCTGCCTACGTGTGGTTGCTACCGCAGCACGGGCTTTTTCAATAAAATACAATATTCCGGTAATAGGTGTAAACCATCCACTTGGGCATGTTGAGATAGGAAGAAAACTTTCCGGTGCGAAAGACCCGGTTATGCTGTATATCTCCGGAGGAAACACTCAGGTTATAGCACATGAAAACGGTTCGTACAGGGTACTGGGAGAAACCATGGATATAGGTTTAGGCAACATGCTTGATAAGTTTGCCAGGGATCTGGGAATACCGTTTCCCGGGGGACCTGTTATAGAAAAACTTGCATCCAGGGGAGACAAACTTCTTGAACTTCCCTATTCAGTAAAGGGGATGGATACATCATTTTCAGGAATATATACGGCTGCACGGAATCTCATTGGAAAGGAATCATCTGAAAATATATGCTATAGTGTCCAGGAAACCACATTTGCTATGCTGGTAGAGGTGCTGGAAAGGGCACTCTACTATACGAATAAAGAAGAAATACTCCTGGCCGGCGGCGTTGCCAGAAATGACAGATTAAGGGATATGGTACATCAAATGTCGGCATCTTCAGGTTACAGGGCGTATTTAACCGATAAAAAATACTGCATGGATAACGGTGCCATGATTGCCCAGGCCGGCATGCTTATGTATCTATCCGGCCAGAGGCAGGATATAATGGATACCAGGGTTAATCAGAAATTCCGGATAGATGAGGTTTCAGTTCCCTGGATTAAATCAGAGGAAACACGGATAAATGATCGCAGGGGGGCCGAAGCTTCCATAATTGATACGGAATTTTATGGCAGAAAAGCAATCAAAAAAACACGCATGGAAAAAAATTACAGGAATGCAGAACTGGGTAGAAGAATAAGAAATGAAAGAATCAGGAACGAATTCAATCTCCTATTCAAATTGAAGGAGAACGGAATAAATGTACCTGTAATCTATGATTTTGATAAATATGACTATTCACTAACAATGGAAAAAATTGAGGGGATAACACTTAATAAATTAATAAATGAGAATAATTTGCCGCTGGATAAAATAAGGAGCCTCGGCATTCTGCTGGCACATATGCACAACAAATTGCTTTCACACGGAGACCTAAATCCAAATAATATTATGGTGCGGGAAAACCAGATATATCTCATTGATCCAAGTATGGGGTCGGTCAGCTGCAGTATAGAGGAAATGGCTGATGATATCTTTCTTTTAACAGAATCTTTTAAAAGTCTGTTTTCTCAATTCAGCCAACCACTGGAAAAAACACTCATTGAATCATACAGTGAAGTATCAAATAATTACATAGAAATAGCCAGTGTCTTGGATGAAATAAGGCAGAGAAGGAGATACGTATAGATAACATAAATTAATTCTAATATGGGTGTGATATAGAATGGTGTTAAAATTTATAACAAGTAATGAACATAAATACAGGGAAGTTTCTGCAGCCTTCCAGAAAAACGGGCTTTACCTATCATGGCAAATGAAAAAATATGAAGAAATACAGGCTGCAGATAATGAGACTATTAGCAGGGATAGCTGTATGAAACTTGCAGAACATATAGAACAGCCCTTCTTCATTGATGATACTGGACTATATATAGAAAGGCTGAACGGATTCCCTGGGCCATATGCCTCGTATGTACAGGATACAATTGGCAATTCTGGCATAATCAAACTGGCTTCCGGATCTAATGCATATTTTAAAACGGTAATTTCCTTGATGATAGAAAATAAGGTACACCAGTTTACTGGAATACTAAAAGGAAAAATATCAGATGAGGAAAGTCTGGGAAACAAATTTGGTTACGACCCCATATTTATTCCTGATGGGTACAGCATATCCCTTGCGGAGCTCTCCCCTTATGAAAAAAATGTGATATCGCATAGGGGAAAGGCACTGGACAATTTAATGGGTTTCCTTATATCTAACCATATAAAGTAAACCTCAACTTAGGATGCGTAACTGGAACTGTAGGCCAGCAAATGATGCAATAAGGTCATCTTCCTGTGGCAAAAACATGGGCTGCAACATTTATTAATAAAAATAAACTTATATATCAATATATAATCCAGTATCGCCCACACCTGAAATGGTAAGGCACTCTATGTAAGAGCAAACAGTTATAAGTTGGGGAATAACAAGTTTCAGCAAAAACTTCAAAAAGAGGAATAAATAAAACTTAAGGTGTAGATTATGGTTGTAGCAGTAATTGCAGACAGGAAAACCGGCAAAACATACAAAAAGGAAATTTCAGAGGATGTTCTGGGTTCCCTGGCCGGCAGAAAAATCGGTGAAGAAATAGATGGCATATTCTTCGAAATGCCCGGATATAAATTGAAGGTTACAGGCGGAAGTGCGAATGATGGATTTCCCATGAAAAAAGATCTGTCTATAGCCGGAAAGAAAAGAATACTGGTATCCTACAATTCAGGCAGAAAAGGGAAAAATGGCATTAGAAAAAGGGTAACGTTCAGGGGGAACATTATAGGTTCAGATATATCGCAGCTGAATCTGGTTGTTACACAGTATGGAACAAAGCCTCTTGATGCCGGCGAAGAAGAGGAACAGAAAGGAGAACAGTAATGGAACAGCCTTCTGTCAACATAGGTATGGTTGGTCACGTTGACCACGGGAAGAGCACCCTAACTTTTGCCCTTACCGGAAAAAAAACGGATGTTCATTCAGAGGAAGTCAAGCGTGGTATTTCTATCAAGCTGGGGTATGCAGATACGCCTATATATCGTTGCACAGATGATACTGGAAAGGAATTTTACTCGAATAAAAAATCATCTGAAAATTGCAAACTTTCCCGGGTAATTTCAATTGTTGATGCACCAGGCCATGAAACTCTTATGGCCACAATGCTTGCAGGATCTGCCATTATGAATGGGGCAATTCTTGTGATAGCAGCCAATGAAGCATGCCCGCAACCACAAACGCGGGAGCATTTAACAGCCCTGGAAATAATGGGTATAAAGGAAATAATAGTCGTGCAGAATAAGATAGACCTCGTTACCCGTGAAAGGGCACTGGAAAGTTATAATGAAATCAAGACTTTTTTAAAGGGCAGCATAGCCGAGAATGCACCTGTAATACCCGTAAGTGCATATCATAATACAAATATCGATATAGTTCTGGAGGCCATAGAGAAAATCATAAAAACACCAGAATTCAGGGAAGATGACACACCTATGATGTATATCGCCCGGTCTTTTGACATAAATAAACCGGGTACAAAACCGGCAGACCTAAAGGGCGGTGTACTTGGTGGGGCACTTATACGTGGGAAATTAACAGTTGGCGATGAGATAGAAATTTCCCCAGGTGTCCAATCCACAAAAGGCAATAAAACTGTATGGGAAAATGTCACAACCAAGATAACCTCTCTTATGGCAGGTTCATCTTCATACAAATCAATAGTTCCCGGAGGTCTGGCTGCGGTTGGTACCGAACTTGATCCATTCCTGACCAAGGGTGATTCCTTTACTGGCCGGATAGTTGGATTAAAGGGGCATGTACCCAAAACCATATTCAACCTTGAAATGGATATACATCTACTGAACAGGGTTGTGGGTTTTGATGAAGAGGTGACAGTTGAGCCACTAAAGCCAAATGAAATTATAATGCTCACCATTGGAACTGCCAATACTATCGGATCAGTAACATCCATAAAAGACAACAGGGTCAGCGTCGCATTAAAATACCCGGTGGCTGCAAATATAAATGATCGTATGGCAATAGGCCGGCGTATATCTAACAGATGGCGCCTAATAGGTTACGGATCAATACTGAGCATATAAAAAATCAATCACAAAATATATCTCTGTACTAATAATAATAGATGTAATTCTTCTATCATTAATATATCCAATTATAATACTGGTTACTATGGAATTAAAGGAAAAAGTGGAAAGATATTTTGAAATAGAAAAATCGGCACTGGACAAAATACATATCAGTGTTCCTGAAGATTCGTACCTCTACGGCATAGCAAAAGACCATCTGGATATGGTGATGAACTACTATAACGATGCCAGATATTTCTACAGTAAAAATGATCTTATAAATGCATTTGCATCATTAAATTACTCGTATGGATGGATAGATTCTGCCATAAGAATAGGTTTATTCGATGGGGATTCCGATCACAGGCTATTCACTCATTTCAGATGATCATTAATTTCCCCAGGCTTACGGTCTACAGCATTTAGGCCAATATTATTTTTATTAGTGACCATATCTGTTTTTATGATATTTTCTATAATCGGACCCAGTTTTTTCTGTATATCTGCTGTCATACGGTTGAATGAATCTATGGAACGTGAAAGATTCTTTGATGTATCATTGAAATCACTGACAAATGTTTCCATATTGTTATAAAAGTCCTTTATTTTTACAGTGAGTTCATTGAAATTCTCTACGGTATTCACATCCTTCCATCCCATATGGACTGTTAGTAATAAAGAAATAAGGGTTACCGGTGTGGCCACAATAACCCTTTTTGAAATTGCTTCCTCTATCATCTCTGGCCTACTGGACATTACAGTACTTAAAAGGGATTCCATGGGCAGGAACATGACAACAAAATCTACTGAGCCATCAAATTTTTCCCAGTACCTCTTTGAGGCTAGCTCCCTAATGTGGGTATTGAATGCGTTTAAATATCTCTCTATCTCGCCTGGGTTAGTGGCATCGTCCTGACTTTCAAAGAATCCGCTCAGAGGAACTTTTGAATCTACCACTATATTCCTCATATTAGGCAATTTTATTATCATATCCGGTTTGGATTTATCTTCTGATACTGCCTGTTCTATAAAATCGCAGTAAGGCATCATTCCGGCTATCTCAACTGTTCTTCTTAGGGTTATTTCTCCCCATTTTCCCCTTATAGAGGGATTTTTCAGTGCACTGGAAAGTTTTATTGTGTCATGTTCAAGGTCTGTAATTTTCTTTGACAGGTTATCTAAATTGTCCTTTAAAGCGCCAGTTTCGGATTTCCTCTCATTTTCAACACTTTCTATATAACTCTGGTATTTCTGTAATGAATCCCGCAGTGGGTCTATGAGGCTATTCAATCTGAGCCCTGTGTTTTCTCTATCCGACCTCTCAGTTTCCAGTGCGTTCCTGAAGGCAACAGTGCTTGTATTCAGAAGATTTCTATTTTCTGACTCCATAAATTCATGCATGCTTGATCTCAGCCTGCCCTCCATATTTGTGTATAACTTTCTTGAAATTATGAAGTATAAAAGCATACCAACAGCAATTCCCGCAATAAACCCTATTATTACGTCTATGGCTCCTGAAAAATACATAAATAGTATATATTAAACTTATAAAATAAATTTGTCATACAAATTTAGGTTATTGTATGCCAAGATCAATCTGGTTTTCAATATATTTCCAGAATTTATCCTCTATCTCAAAACTCCATAGGGATTCGGGCACCTCAAAAAATGCCAGTTCAGGTGTAAGAAGAAAGCTTTCTAAAGCCGCGACCCCGAGATCCTGAAGCCATTTCCCCATTCCAATGCTAATCTTCACATCGTCTGGAGTACCTGAAACTGTAATTGAATATGCCCTGTCCATTCCTGCTATGCTTCTCAATAGTCCTTCCTTTGTTGCCTGTATTAAAGTTCCATTTGGGTGTTTCCCTAACTGTGTTTTGAACTTTTCGTCTGCAAAATATTTCTCAATAACCCCGGATAATTTATCCAGATCTATATTTTTTCCACTGAATTCCTTTACTTTGGTCTTCATGGTTCCTTATATAAATATCCATATATAATCTTTTGTCGAAAAAGATATAACAATATGCACATTAATAAAAAAGAACGGGTCCGAAGGGATTTGAACCCTTGACCGATGGATTAAGAGTCCATCGCTCTACCTAGCTGAGCTACGGACCCAGTTAGTTAAATAGGTTATGCTAAAATACTATTTTAACTTTTTATAGTTAAAACACTTGCTCAAAACTTGCTGAGCTTAAAGTTTTTATTAAGCACCACACCGGCAATAAGAACAATCCCGCCTATAACCAGAAGCGTTGTTGCAAAATCACCAACATATCCTATGTAAACAAGATATCCGGTTGGCCCGTATGTTATTGATGTTGCCGGTTTTGCTGTGGAAAATTCTATAAAAGAATAATTCCCCCTCGCCATGTTTCTATATTCCTTTATATTCCCGAAGCTGGTATATGTTGGCATTGACATGCTTGAAAGCATAGAAATATTCGTTATCTCACTTACATTTTTAGACATTACCAGTCCAGAATGGCTCGCCGGATTTGTTATGGATATTATAAAATTGTTAGAACTGACTGTTATATTCTTTGATATATATTCATTGCCTTTTACAGTAAAACTACTTTCACTTATTTTCGGTTTTTCAAAACTACTGTAAGCATATAAGGATGCACCAATAAGTACCATTATTATGCCAAGTATAAGTATCCATTTTTTCATAGGTGTCGCTAATATCCAATAATGTTTTAAATTATAAATTGTTTAATATATTCTACAAATACTGTTATATATAGAATTTATTCGTTTTTCCTCGCTAGATAGATTTCCCGGAAATGTGTAATGAAATACAGAAGGACTATGCTGAATATAAAAGATACAATAAGAAGAACCATAATGGATGTATCCAGATTTATCTTAACTATTAATAGCCCTGTAAACAGGGCCCCAAAAAATACACCTGCATGCTGCATAGATGTATAAAATCCAAGATTTCCTCCATAACTGTTCCTGGGGGCCAGTCTTGTTATAAGTGTAGGGAACACCGTTTCACTTATTATATATCCGGAGTAGAATGCCGCAACACTCAAACCGAAGTATGTCACATCGTTGACTCTATTATTAAGGAAGAATAATGGAATGCTTATCAATAAAACGACCAATGATACAAGCGAAAATAATACAGTTTTATTTTTGTCTGCCGGTCTTGCAATGGCGAGTCCTATAATTCCAGCTATAATAACCACAGGTATCAGGAATTCATAGAACCTGTTAACGGGAAAATATCTAAGTGAGTACAATGGAAGATAAAAGTAGAAAACAATCATATAAAAATAGATAAAAAAGCTAATGATAGATATTACTGCAAGTTTAGAATCAATCCTGCTCTTTATCTTAAACATCCTTTCCTTTTTGGCCTCCCTCACCATTAACAGAGGAATAAATGAGGCTATTCCTATAACTGCGGCTATAATGAATATAAATGAATAATTAATAATTGTTGTCAGTAAAGGTCCTATAATAACACCGACCATAAATGAAAAACCTATTGCTACACCTATAATAGCATCAGAAATATTCCTCCTTTCTACAGGAACACTTTCGTGTACCAGTGCTATTCCAGCTGAACTTACTGCACCCGCCCCCTCAACTAGCCTGCCAAGTATAAGTCCATAAATATTAATTGGATCAGCACATATCAGATTGCCTATTACAAATGTTAAAATGCCTATGGATATAATTAACTTCCTTCCATAACGATCTGATAGCCTCCCCAACGGTGTCTGAAAAATAGCCATTGTTATTCCATAAGCCCCCAGTGCTATTCCGATAAGCAAATAAGAATAAGTAAATTTTTCTCCATAAAGCGTAAATATGGGCAAAACCATAAAAAGGCCAAGTGTTCTTAATCCTATTGTCAAAGAAACCAGGGAAAGGATCCTGAACTGGCTTCTGTCAAATACCCGCATCATATATACCTGCATACCGTTATTTATTAAATCATTTTGTATACTATTTTAAAAAATCATTTAAAATTGTCAGATTTAGAATAATCCAGCATCATATTATGTCATTCTATGAATAGAATCGAATTATATATTTCACAATTGCTCTTATAGATAACAACATTTAATAATTAAAACGTTATAAATGTTTGATATTGCATGCAGATACTGTACTCATTTAAATATGAAAAATGTTTCGCATCACAGCTGATAAGCGATTATAATGTGCGAATTAAGATAGTAAACCAGGAACTGCGTGATAATTATCTTTATGAAACATTGGCTATATATGCGGAATCTGAAGACCTCCTGGATAAATCTGTGGAATACCTGGAAAATTACCCGCATTCTTATGAAATTGAGATAGTTGGAAGGGAGAATAACTGTGTAACAGTAAACGTTTTAACGAAGAGCTGCCCTCTGGTTGAACTAATGAGGCGTAAACTCATGAGCCCATCAAATAAAATAAAACTTGAAAGGATAGATTATTCTGGAAATACATTCTGGGAAATGAATGTCAATAACTATAATAAAATAAGGCACATAGACGAATCATTGAGAGAGGCATATGATATCAAGGACAGCAATATAAGGATATATAATGGAAGGCATATCGATGTTAAATCTGAATATATACTGAAAGAGGCATTTGAACGGGGATATTTTGATGTACCCAAAAAAATAGGGCTTAAGGAGCTCTCTTCAACACTGGATATACCCCCAACAACCCTTGACCTTCTTTTGAGGCGCCAGTTAAGGCAGGTTATACAAAAAACAATAAAATAGGTTTTCTTATAAACAATTTCTAACCTGGTAAGATTATGTATAAAAACTGGTTTTAATATAAAAATTAATTTATTTAAATTATCTAAAAACACTTAACTGGAATACTATGGAAAGTACAATGAGTATGGTAAAAAACTGATGCATTGGCACTATGAATCCCGGTCTTGATGCTGATTTATTGACGGAAATGAATACTATTATTCCCACAATGATCTGGAAACCGATTATTATGAGGGCTACATTGTAATTGAAGAAGAATAATATAAGTGAGAACAGGAATAGCAATACTGCCAGTCCATGTATGGTCCATATCCACTGTGCCTTTGTTTTTGGTATTTTGAAGTATCCAATGGCCTTCTGGTATCCTCTTTCTCCTGTTGTCATACCTCCCATATATATGACTGCAAAGAAAAAGTATAGCGGTATATTGTGATAAATCAAAGAGAGAACATTTCCAGCCACAGGATAAACAATTAAAAGATATGTAAGAGCAGTAGAGTAGGCCAGAATATCATGTAAACCCTGAACTACTGATGGTGCTTTTCCGGCCAGAGTATAAAGTGTGGCCATGCCCAGAAGTGCAGTTATAACTACAAGAATTAAACCTGTTATTTCCAGGGAACCATGTATTAAAACAACCATAATTACTGCATTTACGCCAAGTAATGTGGCAAGTATCCTATGCCAGACCTCCGGGTCACCAGCTTTTGCTTTCAATGGCATATCCTTAGTATATGGCCATTTTGTCCCCAGGGATAACCCGTATCCATATCCCTCAACAGTCCCGCCAACCACAACTATTCCAAAAGCAAGAATTACCTGGAATACAAAATAATAATACAAAATAACATTCATTCACTTCACCATTTACTTTTTAAGTTCTGTGTTTTTTTTCACCATTACGATTTCTCCATCATTATTTAATTCTTTATTCTTATGTCCAAATTTTTCACTTAAGTAATTCCTTACATCATAAAAATAAATATTTCCATAGGGGCACGCTCTTATGCAGTCTCCAGAGCCTACACATTTTACACTTTTGAACTGCCCACTCTTGATAAAAGAGCCAGGCATTGTGGATAAACCAACCTCACATGATGTTGCACAGTCCTTTGTCTTACATGTTCTGCATACATTTTTATCCTTTACCTTGAGTTTGAAAAATCCAAGGACACTGAAAAATCCTACAAGCGTTCCGGTTGAGCACCATCCATATTTTCTGCACGGGCTCATGCCTACAAACGGTATGGAGAAAAAGAAAACATACCATAAAATATTCCATATGAAATATGAATAGAAAACTGAAGGATCAATTCCATATATACTAAACCTCAGGCTTCCTGTAGTTGTATACATATACGAAAATAAAGAGGCAAGTATTGCCCAAATCCATGAACCCGTAGCTATAAACAGGACAGAATCCGTGAAATAACTTGTTCTCTGTTTCCTGCTTACTTTGGACTCGTAATTGTATTTTATCATAGACTGCCCAAGAGTTCCGCCGTACATCACAGCGGATGGGCATAGTGTTGAGCAGTACGACCTCCTCCCGAAAAGCAGGGCAAGAAGCGCATATAATGCATAAGATCCTAAGAGTGGGAGAACGAGATATGGATAAAGTGCTGCCTGTGCACCAGTATTTGCCCAGAATGGAAGCCGGTTATAATATAAAGGATTCAGAAAATTAGGGCCTATAGTTGTATAAAGGAGGTAGGCTGCAATTGCGAACATCAAATTGATCTTTTTTCCCCTGTCCTTCAATATACGTATCTGTGCCACAACTAGAGTTATCATCTCTATTCCCATAATCAAAAGAAATGTTGGAGAGTCTGTTATGTAGCCTATTACATAAAGAATTTCTATAAATGTTGAAACCGGTGTAAATTTGTATACACCTCCAACCATACCGTAAAAAACAATCAGATTATACGGCCCGGTGCTTGCTGGAACAAAAGGCGATACAAACTCTTTTAAAACATCACGGGCGTAGAAACCTGCCACACTGGCTCCATGATAAACTGGCAAGGTATCAATCACGCGGAAAAATGGCAGATAATTATACGTGGCAAAATCCATTGAACCGGCCATGAAAAGTTCAGAAACAAAGGAAGCGACAAGAACAAAAAATATGAGTCTTGCAGGTTTGTTTACTATTTTCTTCCGTTTCACTACCACATTATTACTTGTTTTTTCCTCAACTTTTGGTTTCTGTATTGAGAACATACTCTGAAAATAGTAGATCATCCCAAATACGATTGCCATTGCAAAAAATATCCAGGCAAGGCCAAATGGATCTAAAAGCAGAGTCCCGATAAACGTTCCGGCCCCCATTAACAGGTAATCGATAAAAATCATTTTAATATGGTAAGCATCGTCCTCCGGCAGCATTAACCGGTGTTTTGCTATATACTCGAAGAATATAATCATAAATATTATCATTACTGCAGTTTCCCCGACGCCACCTATAAATACAAATTTATTGTTTCCCAGCAGGGTAGGCGCAAATAGATCCATAGTAAATATAGAAATTGATGCGTATTTATGCATTCCCTTAGGTTTATAAACCAGATAAAGGAAGAACATTTCTACGCTCATAGGGACAAGGAAATATATTGTATTAATTCCATTACTTAGATCGGAAACAAAATCAAGTGAATAGAAGGCATGATAGTAATCAAAATGTATTATAGTCGGGTTGAATAAATAGAACAGAAACAATCCCATGGAAACTTCATTCCATATTATTAGCCCTGTGAACGCAGTGGAATTTGCCCGGGTTAAACCTTTTCTGTCCAGGCCACCATGCAATACTCCTACAAAGGTAGCCACTATTGGCTGGGACATTAAAATCATCCCAAAAGAAAAAGCCAGTGCTGTATCGATAAAATCATGTACTGTTGTTATGTAAAGCAGGAATGCGTCAAGCATGCTAGCCATCATTGCAGTAAATATCCCAATGGCGGCTACCTTTAAAAATGATATGTCATATTTATGCCTGATTAGGTATGAAAATACAAAAATGATATACGTTACCATAACTATAATTGTTATGATACCTATTAAAAATACAATATCAAGCATGTAATTCTCGATTAAACAATTTTATTATTAGTTAATTGTAGATATTGTTCTATAATTAAACTTATCCTTACTTAGAAATAATCAAAAAATATAATGAAGCGAGAAGCAGTAGAAAGTATAATAATTTCAGTATTTACCTTATATCTGTTCATCTATTCCGCCATATCAGGAATATTCGTGGTATTTTCAACCAGACTCTATCCTTCTGTATACCAATTTATAGCCCTGTTAATACCCTATATAATATTCCCACTTCTGGTTTTTTTCAGGAAAAATTCAGTAATAAATAGGATTTATTTGTATTTCCTGTTTATTGGATTATTTACATTTATAGTTCTCCTCTTTACCTATATAGTGTATCCATTAATGGAAATAATGATCCTTCTTACACTGGCTTTTTACACTGATATAATTGATAATCTATATTTCAAAAAAAGTAAGCCAATGTTTTACCGTGGGGCCGCATTCATATTAATTCTATTTATTATGTTAATTATTTCCAGATTTTTTGTAATATCTGTTCCGGTGGAACCTACGAAAATAGTTGTCGACTCAATATACGCAGATTTTTCTTCATCAAAGGTTCCATACCTGTTTTACTATGGTATTATAATGCGTGTTAATTATATATATTTTACAATGGGATTACAGTCCATCATACTCTATATAATACTTGCAGCACTTTTAACTGAGAACTACTTTCTTATTTTTAGCATTGTGAATTTAAATACCGGAATTCTGGGGAAAAAATCACGCGCAAGAAGACAGGCAACAAATCTTGTTACTCCAGCTATAAGCGGTGGTGTTTCAGCCTTAAGTTGCCAGTGCGAGGGTCTTACAGCCATACTGCCAACTGTAGCTGCAGTGGTGGCCACTGTTATTAGCACTACATTACTCTCGGAAAGTATTCTATTGCTGCTGTTGAGTAACTTTATGCTCAGTGTTTTTATTAATCGTAGGGCAAAAATAAAATTTGTATCCTCCATCAAAAATTTGAGAAACAGTAACTATTTTCCGTTGCTGGCTATATTCTTTGTTATGCTGATTCCAGTGCTAGAAGTGATTGGAATATTTTTCCATTTGCAAAAAACCTCTATGCTATTCTTTTATGGGGTAAATATACTGATGTTTATTTCTGGTATTTTCCTCATGTATGCCATAACAAAATTGGGAATGAAACCATTCATAAAAACTGTAAAAGTAAAGGCAGCTTTAATGACTATAGCATCTGTTATGATGTTTATATGGTTCGTACCTTCACTGGCTTACTACGCATATTCTAACTATAATATTTATATAATGATGAATATAATGGGTATTGGGGCAGGTATTCTAACATATCTTGTGTATTTCAGCCTGGAAAAGCTAAAGGCTGCATATATAGAATTTAATTCAATGATGTTCAGCATGACCGCACTTGTATTTTTCTACATATCAATTATATCGCTTACAGACATATTTCCATTCTTCGGAATTAAACAGCAGCTTTATTTCTCTGCAATTCTATGGGCAGTCTCACTTCCGTTTATGTGGCTTAGCACAATAGATACAATGTATAGATATTCTATTCCAGAAACACCAATATTGGTAAAAAACCATAATTCTAAGATGGTTGTTCCAGCAGAAAAATAAGATGTTCAATAATTATTTAAAAACTAGTTTTGTAATAAAAATATTTACCTGTAATATTTATAACTTATAGAAAATATCTTTACTCCTTGTTTACCTTCTAAGTATAAATTCCTTTACAAATATTGTTGCTCCTATAGCTATTGCAGCACACATACCCATTATAACAAGCAAGAACAGGGTCTCTGAATTGGGATTATAAGCCGCTGCATGCAGTGTTATTAATGCAGATGTTATGTCAAACGTCATATGTACATATTATCTGTATGTATAAAATACTTATTAATGAATATATTCAAACTTTAATATAAACGTATGTAGGCAAATGATTTCTATAAAAAATATTAAATAGAATTAAATTATAATCACTCAGTGATAAATATGTTACCTAAAGGAATGAAACTTTTAACGGCCGGACTTTCGTTATTGATCGGTGGATTCGGATTAGCGATATTATCAATTTATGGATTATTGCCATACGCATCATACACCGGTGTGATTGGGGTAGCAGCCTTTATAATTGGCCTCGGACTTACAGCATTAGCCTCCACCCAGATATCACTGCATGGTCCAGAGAATAATGGTTCAAATAAAATTTAAACCCGTATATTTAAAATATAAATATATTTTATAATAACTTTTAAGTAATATACAAAATTATACATAATTATGAAAACTCAGGGTAAAGAAATAAAAAATAGATTCTTTTCCGTGCCTATGATGGGTATATTCGGACTTTTGCTGGCATTTAAACCATATTCTACCAGCTCTATTGTTTCTGGATTTTATGCGGATGGATATGCTGTAGACTTATTTATGTTAGCTATAGCACTAGCATTTATTGCTATAATGATAATTCTAAAGTTCAGAGATAAAAATAAGGAATCATAATGCCAGCATAGATAATTTGAGCGACCAGGTTAATCCAAATTAAATAATTTTTATAAACGTGCATCATTTTGTGCAATAGATCATCTTTATCCATTTTTCTCTTTTACGAGGATACTTGTTATATCTGGAATTTTCCCTTATTTCTCTCATACCTTTAAATTATAGGCAAGTCCTCTTTATAAATAATCTTATAATTAAAATTTTGGTAAATAATTAATCAGAATCCTTGATATATGTTTCTAGACCTTTGACCGCATCTCCTACTGGCTTATATGATGGGTTGTCCCTTAAATCTGTTATAACTTGATGTGGTGTCTCATGTTCAAAATTTGTTGGGTTTATAAGGTATCCATTAAATATATATGCTCCTGCCGGTCCATTTATTAATGTAACAGAATTAATGTGATGGTACTGGCTGATATTGTCGCTTGGTATGCTTAGCCCATCAACTATGGCCTCTGTTGTATATATTTTAACCTCGTTATATACTCCACTAGGCACATCTCCTTTCAATTTTTGTAGGCCAGCGGCTATTGTAGTGTTATTTGTGAGGTTCTCACCATAAATGTATATTGGTTTAATTATAGTTGTGTGCCCACTATAATCTACAGTATATGTAGAATTATTGAATATTACTCCTGGGGTACTGTTATACTCAAAATTATCCATAGATTGAGATGTTTTAACATAACCATTTTTATCCATATTATATCCATGGTCATTTAAAAATTCATATAACGCCCAGGATCCAGCATTACCAGTAGGACTTCCATCCCATGTTATATAGTACAAGCATGTGCTGGTATTGTCCTTAACCAGGTCATTATCTGATATTTTGCAGTATTGTTCAAGCTCTACTGTTTCATCATGTCCGTTATAATGTTCAGCACCGTAAACTGCAAGAAAAGTTATAACTATAAAGAAAGCTATAAAGAATGCCAGTAACTTTTTATTATAATGCTCTTTTTGGCTCATTTGTTGCAATAAGTTAAAAATGTTATTTAGAGATTTGTATTGTAGACCACACTATCCCTCAATGGCATCAATTTGGCAGACTCTGTGTCTAAGATTCTATGGTTCTATTATATCATCTCGAATTTTTGTATCAAATTATAAATTTGTAAAGATTTTATGTTCTTCTCGTTTTAGTATATTTACAGGCATTAACATCTTATCTTAAGTTCACGTTAAATATACATATATTGCGTTTTATCTAATTATATGTTGATATACAACACATCCATGAATGAAAATAGCATAATATGCTAAGTTTTTAAATTTATATGGGAATAAGTTACGAAAATATTCTATAATTACTCTTATATTTTACATAGAAATTATTTAACATGGAAGTCGGTAGTAACGATGAATTATATGAAAAGAATAACAGGATATACAATTCAGTCAGAGGCTGGATTTTCTCTACAAATCACAAACAAATAGGGCTGCTGTATATACTGACATCTCTGGTTTTCTTTATAGGTGGCGGTGTTCTAGCGCTCTTGATGAGAGTACAGCTGGCAATACCAAGATATGACCTTGTTCATTATGGTCTATTCTCCGG
>JAKAAT010000066.1 GCA_021802205.1 Thermoplasmata archaeon | reverse complement strand
AATTTGGCAGCTGCCCTCGTGATTCTCTGGGTTTTGGCCATACTCATGGGTTTTATTCCTATTCCCGAATCGCTACTTATATTGACATGAAGCTTGTCCAAAAGGAATTTTCTTAACTCAGCAGCTTCAGGGCTGTCATATTTCCATTCAATGCCCATATAAAGATCGTCCGTATTTTCCCTGAATATAGTGAGGTTTACATTTTCCGGGTGCTTTAATGGACTTTCCAGCCCTTTCATGTAGTTTACCGGCCTTATGTTGGAATAAAGATCAAGCATGAGCCTGATTCTCACATTTATTGATTTGAAACCTGTTCCTATGGGTGTGCCCAGTGGAGCTTTTAAAAGTACGCGATATTCATTGATAGCATCCTGTGATTCCTGCGGGAATCTATCATTTTTTTCTTTGAGGGCTTTATCCCCAACAAGAATTTCCTTCCATTCTATTTTTTTGTTTTTATATGCTTTTTTAACTGCTGCATCAACAACTTTCCTTGTTGCGTCCATGATCTCCGGACCTATACCATCCCCATCCGTATAAAGAATTGTCGGGGTGTCTGGCACTTTCCACTTTCCGTTTTCAAATGTTATTTTTTCCATAAAAACCTATATGCAATTGGTATATGAATTATTAATATTTCCTTCATTACGATTCATTATCATGGCTATTCAAAACCTTACCGTTATCCTCTTCTTCAACTTTATGCCTGATTTTGCCGAATTCCCTTACTGCACTTATACGCGGCATTACCTTTTTAGCTGATTTAATGACATTCTTTGATTCAAGAATATGTTTTAATCCGTAAATTACTGATACAATTACCAGAACGGAAAGGCTGATTTCTATAGCATATAATCCCAAATAGCCAATTGTAATGAAGATTGTTATAATTCCAAGTAGTGGTATTAGAAAAAAATATTTTTGCTCCCTGAGATGAACAGGATTATCTTTCTTAACCTTTTTCCAGAGAATTATGGCCGAGAAATCAATTATTGAATATGCTATCAATACAGAAACATTGGATGCCTCGATAATGGTAGAAAATCCAACGAAATAAACGAATAATAGGCTTATTGCCATGGAAAGGAGAATAGAGTATAGCGGGGTTCCGAATTTATCTATCTTACCGAAACGTTCAGGTATTTCCCTGTCCCTTCCCATTGCAAAAAGAACCCTACTGGTTCCCAGTATTCCGGTCAAAACAACACCTGCAGTTGCGGTTATTCCACCGACTGCTATAATAACAATCAGGTATGGGTTGTGTAAAATTTTAATTGCAGCCGATAGGGGTGCGGATGCCGATGCCAGGCTTGATGAGGGTATCAATCCAATGGCTACAACTGCAACTATTGCATACAGTGCGGATGAAATAATTATGGAAATAATAATGGCTTTAGGTATATTTTTTTCGGGATTTTTCACCTCATCCCCAACAGTTGTAATTCTGGAAAATCCAGTGAAAGCAAAGAATATCAGGGCCGAACCTTCCATAATTCCTGTAAATCCTCTGGGAGCAAAATTTGTGAAATCTGATACTTTGAAATAGAACAATCCAGAGACAATGAATATGATTAAAATTACCACATTAACACCCACAAGAATGGATAATGTCTTGGCTGAATTCTTTATTCCCAGCATATTTAAAACAGCAAAAAGGATTATAACCGGAATTCCATAAATTATCAAATTTAAATGCAGATGAAATAATGAATTTATATAACTGCCCATACTTAATGCTACTGCTGAAATTGCTATCATATTAGAAAATGTCCACATGGTTCCGCCTATAAAACCTGCAGATGGTGCAAACGATTCCTTTGCATATTCGTATACACCACCTTCCTTGGATATATGCTGAGCTATTTCCGAGAAACTTAATCCCGTGAATATGGCTATGATGGCAGATATGAAGATGGATAAAATTATTGCCGGTCCAGCTTTGCCAGCAGCTATCCCTATTATGACAAATATTCCGGCACCTATTATCGCTCCCAGATTAATTATAACTGCCGATCTTAGTCCAAGTATTCTCTTCAACTCATATGATGCCATTTATTGCATATTGTGATTTTATAAATCAAACTACCGGATAATTTAGATAAGTTTGCGTTCCGGTAAATAAATTATTATAATTTGTAATAATATATTACCATGAGTATTAAAGGTTTTAATTCTAAAGCAGTACACGCAGGTGACCTGTATATACCGGAGATAGGAAATGTCACAACACCAATTTTCGAAGATTCCACATATAAGTACCCCAATAGCTCTGAAACCATTATCACTGATAATACCAGCAAATCAACGTTTCTTTATTCCAGATGGGGGAATCCTACGGTTCAATCCTTTGAAAATAAATATAAATCCCTGGAGAAAACAAACCATGCAGTAGCATTCTCCAGTGGCATGGGAGCTATTACAGCAACAGTACTTTCAATAATGAAGAGCGGGGATAGAATGCTGGCAATAAATGTGCTTTATGGGCAAACATATTATTTCTTTGCAAGAACACTCAAGTCATACGGGATAGATGTTGATATGATTTCAGTTGATGATATGAATAAACTCAAAATCCAGAGAAATGATTATAAAATTATATATATTGAATCTATACCAAATCCCCTGATGGACGTTCTCGATATAAAGAAAATCGGTAAATACTGCAGAGAAAAGAACATAATACTTATTGTTGATGCAACATTTGCATCTCCGTTTAATCAGACTCCCGTGGATTTCGGTGCCGATATTATCATACATAGCGGAACGAAATACATTGGCGGGCATTCGGATATACTCATAGGTGTTATAGGATGCAATAATGATGGTTATTACAACAGTATAGTGGATATGAGAAAGACACTGGGTGCAACACCCGATGCATTCCAGGCTTACCTAGCATACCGTGGACTGAAAACACTGGGGCTCAGAATGGAAAGGCATAACTTAAACGGTATGAAAATTGCAGAATTTTTAGAAAGTTCAAAAAAAATACAGGAAGTATTCTATCCAGGATTGAAGTCCGGAAAGTATTATGAAATTGCAGAGGATAACCTGAAAGGATTCGGTGGAATGATTTCATTCAAGCTCAAAGGTGGGATTGAGGAATCACATAAATTTATCAAAAATCTTGAAATACCCATGCCGGCAGTGAGTCTTGGAGGCGTTGAAAGCCTCATTACCATTCCTGCTGAAACAACCCACAGTGAGATGACCGAAGAAGAGAGGGAAAAATCTGGAATAACTGATAATCTTATCAGATTATCAGTAGGAATTGAGGATTCTGAAGATTTAATAAATGACCTTATGCAGGCACTGGATAAAATTTAATATTAATTTTTCTTAGGAAGAGAGAATCAACCTGGCAGGATGGTGACTGTCTCTCCACTTTAATATAGTAGATATCACGCATTTAAAGTTAAATAATTTGATTTCTAGATACTATATAGTAAACTAAAAATATATACCAAAATATTAAATGCATCTAATAATAGTAATCTATGTTCGAGAAATTAGATGATAGCAGTTTAAAAAAAGTACATTTCAAGATTGCAATGCTTTCTTCCGGTGGCAGTTTTCTTGACGGTTTTGATATCTCCATAATATCCGTGGCTATCCTTATATTAAGGCCAGAGTTCACTCTTACCTCTACGGATGTTACACTTCTACTTGGCTCTACAATACTGGGCATGATATTTGGTGGAGTCATTGTTGGCTATATTGCTGATTTAAAAGGAAGACGATACTTATATCTATGGGATATGATATTTTTTATACTTTTCACTGTTCTTTGCGCTGTTGCCACAGATTACCTCCAGCTTCTCATTTTCAGGCTTCTTCTGGGGATTGCCATAGGTGCCGATTATGCAATAACACCAACAATTATATCGGAATTTTCGCCTGCCAAACGCAGGGGGATGTTACTGAGTTTGTCAGGAGCAGCATGGTTTATCGGAGCATTTGGAGCATATGGAGTAGGCACAGTACTGATACCACTGGGAAACGTTTCCTGGAGGTATATGTTCCTTGTAGGCATCATTCCAGCAATAATTATTCTATTGCTCAGACGTGATGTGCCCGAATCCCCCAGATGGCTTCTTGCCCATGGAAAAAATGAGAAAGCAAACCAAGCCATGGAAATAATAGACAGCAGTGTAAATGTTCAGGCGCCGGTAACTTACACAAAGACGAAGATCAGCGACCTATTCACAAGAAAATATATTGCTGCTACCGTATTTATATCGGTTTTCTGGTTTGCGCTAGATGCGGTCACTTATGTAATAGCATTAAATGGGCCATCTATCCTTGAAGATATTGGATTAACATCAGATGCTGCATCTGGTTATGCCACGATTATTGCGCTGCTTGCGATCATCGGTGCCGGAATTGCGATTATATTTATAGATTCTGTAGGAAGGAAGAGCCTCACAGTAATCGGATTTGCAGGCATGTTAATAACATTGATTCTTGCTGCAGTACTCTTTGATTATTTTCCTGTTGTTATTTACATTGTATTATTATTTGTAGTCTTCGAAATCACTGAGGAGCTCGGTCCCGGAATTATCAGTTCCATATATCCACAGGAGCTTTATCCCACTGAGATACGGTCCACTGCCCAGGGTTTTGGTACCACGATAAGCAGGGTAGGTGCCCTATTCGGCATCTTTGCCTTTGCTTTTATATCAACATCTTATGGTATTGGTGGTGGCTTGATTTTTCTTGCAGGTATTTCCGGTATAGGGCTTATTGTAACACTGTTGCTGGGAAAAGAAACAGCGAGGAAATCCCTTGAAGAGTTGAATGAATAATAATATTACAGTGAGTCAAGTAACTTAATTACCAGATCTGGACGATCAGAGGCTATTACATCTACACCGGCGTCTAATGAACTTTTGATTGAGGTAACATCGTTCGGAGTCCAGACACTAACCCTGATACCACCATTGTGGCATCTATCAACATATGGTCTGGTAAGCCCTTCATAATTAATGGCAATGGTATCACAACCGCATTTTTTTACCAGGGCAACGGGATCAACAGGAAATCCTGCGATCAGGGCTCCGCATGTGACCTCGGGAAATCTCTGTTTCATCATAAGAAGTGCATCATGAAAGAATGATATTAAGACACTTCTTTTGAGAAGCTCGGGTCTCACGGTAAATAGTTCAGTGATAGATTTTACGGTTTCCATGGATTTGAGTTCGATCATTACCGGGATTTGAATTGAATTCAGTACATCCTCCAGCAATGGAATATGTTCGCCATCTTTTAATGTAACATTTTTTATCTCCCCCGTATTTAGGTCTTCAATTTTCTTATCAATTCCCGCAGTTCTCAGCAAATCAGGATCATGCATGACTACCAGACTTCCATCTTTGCTAACCTGGACATCACATTCCACGGCATCTACTCCGAGCCTTTCGACTCCTGTAAAGGCAGATATTGTATTTTCTTTGAACAATTCACCACCACCCCTGTGGGCAATTACAAAAATATTCCTTCCTTTATATTTATGTTCCATTGGAGTACAATTCACATTCTTTATAAAAATATTTGGAAGATTATTTTTGTTTTATAAGGGAATTTAGATTGTGTATGAATTCAGGAAAGAACAGGAAAATAAATATAATATCCATATATACTGTAAAATGAATGTAAAAGCCGAAAAATACCAGTTAGTGATGAATTTTACTGATGATCAAGAATTTAAAGGTGATTGTACAATTTTTGTTAATAATAAAGATGAGGAATTGGTCATTGATGCTAAGGAACTGCATATTGAAAAATTACTTATAAATGATTTGGAGAAACCATTCTTTTACGACGAAAAAAATAAGAAAATAAAAATTGGAAAAATAGAAAAAAATGTTCATAAAATACAGATTTTATACACAGGAAAATACGGTAGCGGTCTTGCAGGATTATACAGGGCAGGGAATGGTGAGGAATCGATGATCACGACACAATTCGAATCCAACGATGCTTCATCTGCTTTTCCCTGCTTTGATAATCCGGCTATAAAAGCTATATTTGAACTCACCGTGATTGCCAGAGAGAATATGGATGCAATCAGCAATATGCCGCAGTTGTCTAACAGCAGAAAGGGGGATGGAACAAGAGAAATAAAATTTGAATCAACACCTCCCATGTCCACATATCTTCTTTATATGGGAATCGGCAAATTTGTAACAAGAACAAAGAAACATGGGAACTGCGAAATTATAATGGCAAAACCGGGCAATGAAATGAGGTCTGATGATTTTCCACTTGAGATCGCGGATAAATGTCTTACATTTTATGAAGAATATTTTAATATTCCTTATGCCCTCCCAAAAATGCACCTAATTGCTGTTCCTGATTTTGCAGCCGGTGCAATGGAAAACTGGGGTGCTATTACTTTCAGGGAGGATGCATTGTTAAATAACGAAAATACTGATTCTCACACAAGGATAATGATTGCAGTGGTCATTGCCCATGAGATAGCCCACCAATGGTTCGGGAATCTAGTTACAATGAAATGGTGGAATGATTTATGGTTAAATGAGAGCTTTGCCACATTTATGTCATCCCTATGCGTTAACAAAATATTACCGGAATATGAGGAGGAAAAGACGTATTACCTTAACGAAACGGTTGGATCCATGGCAAGTGATGCACTTAAAAGTTCTCACCCAATCAATGTTGAGGTAAAAGAACCAGAAGATATAGAGCAGGTATTTGATGAAATAAGTTATGGGAAAGGAGGAAGTATACTCAGGATGATATATCACTATATAGGTGAGGAAAAATTCAAAATTGGACTATCCTCATATCTAACAAAATTCAGGTATGGAAACGCAGAGGGATCGGACCTTTGGGATGAGCTGGAAGATAGTTCGGGGCTTAAAATAGCTTCGATAATGAGCAGCTGGATAAATCAATCCGGTTTTCCATTAATAACCGTAAATTACAGTTGCAGCAAATTGAGACTGGAACAGGAACAGTTACTATTATCAGGAGAGAAAACTGATAAATTATGGAAAATTCCAATTTTCATACAGATGGAAAACGAAGAAAAAAAGGTTCTTATGGAAGACAAAACAATGGAGGTCGAGGTTACTGGATTTGTTAAAATTAATTACAGGGGAACCGGTTATTACCAGACACTGTACAGTGATGAGTTATTCGAAATTTTGAGGAACAAAATAAACACACTTGATTCTATGGCAATAACTGAACTGGTTTCTGATAACTATTTTCAATTTCTCTCCAGAAAAATCAATGTTGATAAATTTTTAACATTTGTGGGTGAAGTTTGCACATCTTTTTCTACACCATCTGCACTCCTTCTTGTGAATAATTTTGAAAGATTGAATAGCATACTCTATGATAAACTTGAATTCATAAAATTCAGTAATGGTATAATAAAAAGAATAATTGAAAATGGAGATGCAAAAAAGGATAAGTTGACCATGCTTGATCAAATTAGTTTACAGAAGGCCAGAGTTGCATATGTAAAAATAAACTCCGAATTTGCCAATGAAATGTCACTAAAATTCAAGGAATACTATAATGTTCAACCTGATGAAAGAGAATGTGTGGCCATTTCTAAAGCTCTTGTTTCATCAAATCTTGATGATATTATAAATAAATTGAAGGAAGCTAAAGATGATTCTGATCGTGAAACTCTCATCATGGCAATGGGATGGGTACCCGGGAAGAAAAATCACAAGAAAATTATAAAAATGATGATATCTGGTGAAATTAAAAAACAGGATATACCCATAGCAGTTATGACAATGATAATAAATCCAGATTCAAGAAAGTACATTTCAAGTATACTACTTCCACTACTTAGAAATATCAGCAAAGCTTTCGGAAATACCGGATTGTTATCTACCGCTGCCTTCTTATCAATACCACTCCTCGGTCTCGAGAATGAACATAAAGTTAGAAAGGCCATGTCAAAGTTGAATTATAATGAGATGAGAATGGGATATGAGAAAGGATTCGAAATGCTAGATATTTATAAAAAATTACGGGAACTAATATCATAAATACCGATATTTATAGTTAACTTTTATTTGTAGATCAACCAAAATAGTGGGATATTTTCTATGCTATATTTTTAGATAAAAGTTAATTTAAGTATACCGGCTTTGTCGTTGAAAATACCGTATTTTGTTAATTTTCATCTAAAATATACGATACATAAAATGGGTCTGTCCGGATTTGGACCGGAGTCTCCAACTCCCGAAGCTGGAAGGATGCCAGGCTACCCCACAAACCCTAGGTTCTTAATTGATATACTGTATAAAAAGTTATTTTTTCATTTCTTCTCTG
>JAKAAT010000065.1 GCA_021802205.1 Thermoplasmata archaeon | reverse complement strand
GAAAACATAATTATATTTATCGTATTATGATATAGTATAATGTTAATTTCGGAGCTAACAATATACGGTTCTATAGTCCTTGCCATGATGATGGTATTTTATCTGCTTGAATCACGATCTCCCGCATATTCACTTTTATTTGGAATCACCTGCTTCGGATCAGCAATTTACGGTACCCTTGCCGGAGTCTACCCATTCGGGGTCATAGAAACCATCTGGGGTATATTTGCCGTTAATAAATTCATTGTGAGATGGAAAAAGCTCAAAACTCCGTGAATTATCAACAATATTTATATTTAATCTTTGAATCTCATTATGTGAAAAAGGGCTATTTAGTCATCGGAATAGTTATCATGTCTTTTAATTCACTGTACCAGTATTCATGGAATGTTTTTGAGCCTCTCTTAAAAACGGGGTTAAATGTATCACTGGTTCAGATTGAGGTTGCCTTCACTTTATTCGCAATATTCTCAACAGGATTTCAGGGCGTGGGTGGATATTTTGCCGACAGGGACGGTCCGAGAAATATAGGTATATTATCAGCTCTGCTTTCAGCAACCGGTTTCATAGGAACCTCATTCATACATAGCTTGTACCTTTTTTATTTTTTATGGTCGCTTGGAAGTATCGGAGAAGGCATTCTTTACGGGATATCTACCAATCTTGCTGTGAAATGGTTCAGGGGCAGGAGGGGATTTGCGGTGGGCTTTGTTTCCCTCGGATTCGGCCTGGGTGCTGCTGTTGCCAATATATTCATATCCCGTGCAGTATCATTTAGAACTCCTATGTTGATTATCGGTGTGGCAGAAATAATCCTTCTGCCTCTTCTGCTCATAATGGCAAAATACCCCGAATCAAGCACAATGACTGGAGAGAAAACATCAAAAAATCTTAGAAGCAGGAGATTCTGGATTCTTTATATATCATTTATTCTCGGAAGCGTCCCCCTCATAGTAGTTTCCGCATCCTTCGGTTATCTGGGAGAAACTTTGCCCCTGTTCGAATTCACCGTGCTTGTATCCCTGTTTCCTCTATTGAGCGGCGTAAGCAGGCCGATCCTTGGCTATGTGTCGGATGTAATTGGTAGAACAAGGGTGGTTATGATAATAGATCTGTTTCTTATATTCGGGTCAATATTCCTGATATTACATGAATACATTTTTGCCATAATATTCATAGGCTTCTTCGGTGGTGCCATGATATCCATGTATTTTTCCCTGGTAGGCGATATATTCGGTTCAAGGTTTTCAACAGCAAATAACGGTGTATTTTACACGGGCAAAGCAATTTCAGGATTTTTGGGGAGTACACTGTTTGCAGCACTATTTATTTTTGATCACAGTTTGTCATTTATCTTCGTTCTTGTAGCCAGCATCGCAGCAATATTATTCCTGATGGCATCTATACCCAGAAACAAAACAAATGTATAATTTTTTATTTAAATAAACTATTATCATTTATGGTAAATACAGATGATGCCGTGATCGCAAGGTTTGAATATGACGGTTATAAATTTGAAATCCTGGTTGATCCCGATGCAGCCTCCAGAATACGTGAAGGAAAAATAGACATTGAAAACGATTTAGCAATCCCTGAGGTGTTCAAGGATGCAAAAAAGGGTGATAGAACCAATGAAGAAATCCTAAAAAAGGTGTTCAAAACTACAGATATAGCACAGATTGCAATAGAAATAGTGAAAAGAGGTCAGATTCAGCTTACAACAGATCAGAGAAAAGAGATACTGGAAACTAAACGCAGGCAGGTAATAAATGAAATAGTCAGGGAGGCAATAAATCCTCAGACCAACACACCAATACCTGTGGTGAGAATAGAAGAGGCCATGGATGAGGCAAAGGTCCGAATAGACCCCTTTAAAAGCGTGGAAGAGCAGGTTCAGATGGTACTCAAGGCAATAAGGCCACTGATACCCATAAGAATGGAAAAGGCCAGGCTTGCTGTGCGATTATCAGGAGACGCGTATGGAAGGCTCTATGGAGATTTATCCCGAATGGGGATAATACTGAAAGAGGAATGGTCCAATGCAGGTGAATATATGTGTGTTATAGAGATACCTGCGGGTATGCAGGGCGATCTTATAGACCTGGTTAACAGAAAAACAAACGGGGAAGCTGATGTGAAACTCTTAAAATAATTTAAAAGAATATAGAGTATTAAAATTATTTATATATTAATTTTAAATTAATCGCAAAGATAAATATATTACGAAGGTATATTTCATAAAGTAAAAGGTGTATTCAATTGGAGACAAAAAAAATAGTTTATCCGGGGGATAAAATAGAAACAGATGATTTAAAACCCCGAAATGGTATGTATGAATCTAATTCAGAATTTTTTTCTGAGTACTTTGGCGTTATTCAGGAGAGTGAGAAATTTATAGATGTGGCCCCTTTCAATAGCCCTTATCTTCCCAGAGTAAACGACAAAATTATCGGGAAAATAATGGATATAGGACCAACGATGTGGACTGTTGATATAAATTCCCCCTATTACTCCTTGCTGCATATGAACGATACTCCCTGGCATGTTTCATCAGGGGACCTTGAAAGATATCTCAATGTTGGAGACTATGTTTACGCAAGAATATCCGTATCGAATGAAATCAGAGAAAGCTGGATTTCAATGAGGGACAATGGAATGAGGAAACTGGAGACTGGAAGAATAATATCTGTTAAACCTCCCAAGGTGCCACGTGTTATAGGAAAGGGCGGGAACATGATTAATATCATAAAAACCTATACAGATACAAAAGTAATAGTCGGGCAGAATGGTTTCATATGGGTGGATGGAGAAATAGACAACGTGAAAAAGGCAATAGATGCAATAAGAATAGTGGAAAAGGAAGCCCATACAATTGGCTTAACCGACAGAATGGAAGAATACCTGAAGAAGATGAAAGGTGAAAATTAATGGAAGGAAATATCAAACTTATAAGAGATGATGGACTCAGGCTGGATGGCCGTGCAAATAATGAAATGCGCCCGATTAAAATTCAAACAGGCGTTGTACAGAGAGCCGATGGTTCCGCATTCATAGAATGGGGTGCCAACAAGATAATAGTGGCAGTTTATGTAAGGGAGGCATATCCTAAACATGCACAGAACATAGACCGGGCAATAGTAAAAGCCAGATATAATATGTCAGGCTACTCCGTTGAAGAGAGAAAGCGCCCCGGCCCGGATAGAAGAACAATGGAAATATCAAAAGTGGTTTCCGAAGCTCTTTCATCTGCTATTGTACTGGAAAAACTCCCCAGGGCCGAGGTGGATGTATTTATCCAGGTGCTGGAAGCCGATGCAGGAACAAGAATCGCTAGCCTTACAGCATCATCAGTTGCAGTAGCAGACGCCGGTGTCCCCATGAGGGACCTGGTTGTTGGTTGCACAGCCGGAAAGGCAGATGGTAAAGTAGTTCTCGATCTGTCAAAGGACGAGGATAATTTCGGCCAGGCCGATATACCCATGGCAATCCTGCCAAGAACCGGCAAGGTTGTTCTGCTTCAGCTTGATGGCAACGTTACAGAGGAAGAGTTCAATGAGGCAACATCCATGATGATGGAGGCAATGCCACGCATTTCTGAATTACAGAGAAATGCATTGATGGATAAATACAGTTTAGAGGATGGTGAATAAAATGCCTATGGATGCAAGTGCAGTATTATCTGAAATCAGAAAAGGATTCATACTGGAAAGTATAAAAACAGGAAAGCGCCTGGATGGAAGGTCGCTGGATGAGTACAGGGAAATAAAGATTACCGAAAATTTTGTACCGAAGGCAGCAGGTTCTGCAATGGTCGAAATGGGAAGGACAAAGGTTGTAGCAGGTATAAAGGTCGAAGAAGGAGACCCCTTCGAGGATTCCCCGGACAGCGGTGTCATGGCACTCAATATAGAGCTGCTTCCCATGGCATTTCCCACATTTGAATCAGGACCGCCCAGCGAACAGGCTATAGAGTATTCAAGGGTCGTGGATAGAGGAATCAGGGAAAGCAAGATGGTTGATACATCAAAGCTAGTAATAGAATCCGGAAAGCGTGTATGGATGATCTTTGTGGATATAGATGTCCTGAACTATGATGGCAATATAATAGATGCAGCAACACTTGCAGCTGTTACTGCATTGAAAAACACCGTTGTTCCCGCATCGAAGATCGGGCAGAAGGACTATGCACTTCCGATTAGTGCGTTACCTGTTTCTGTTACCATGGTAAAAATAGGCGATGAACTGGTGTGCGATCCTGATCTGGAAGAAGAACAGGTTTCAAACGGAAGAATAACTGTTACCATTTCAGAAGATCATAATATACACGCAATGCAAAAAGGGGATATAGGAGAATTTTCCCTGGATGAAATAAGGAAAGCTATAAAAACATCAAGTAATATAGGTAACAAATTGCGGGAAACATATTTAAGGTGAATATATGACAAAACACACAGTAAAGGTAGGAGCATCAGGGCGTTTTGGTCCCAGATATGGTGTTACAGTAAGAAAAGCATGGAATAAGGTATACAAGCAGAAGACAAGCTTCTATACATGCCCTTCATGCAAGCAGAAGAAGGTAAAGAGGATTGCAAATGGAATATGGGAATGCAGGCACTGTGGCTATAAATTTGCAGGCGGGTCCTATACTCCGGAATATAGCAGTGAGACAGTTAAGGAGATAAACAACCATGTATAAATGCATAAGATGTGGAAGACAGCTTGAAAAATCTTTCGGAACCACGGATATAGAATGTGAATGTGGTTCCAGGGTTTTCATCAAGGAAAGGCCGAGCATTGAAAAAGTTGTGAAGGCCAGATAATTTTTTATTTTTTTTATGAACGATATTCAGGATTTATTCTCAAATAAACTATGTATTAGATGTACAGGAAGAATTTTTGCTTCCGTTGATACAGGGTTGACAAACTACGATCGTGGTCTTAAACTGGCATTTGCTCATAATGCATTTTTTGGCCATGTTGAGATACCTGAAAGATGTTATATTTGTAACGGAATTTTTGATAATCTTAATATGTATCTAAATATGGCACTGGAAGCTATTAACAGCATGGAATTCAGTACATTCTTGATAGGATCAAAATTCGACCCTGATATACTTCTGGAGGAGCAGAAAATACAGAATAAATACGGGAACAAGGGAGAAAGCATAAAAAAGGAATTTAACAGGGAATTCGGTAAATACTTCTCAGAACATACGGGCAAAGAATTCTCAAAAAATCCAGATATACTTATTGAAATAAATACAGTGTACGATAGTGTTAATCTTATTGTAAGGCCTCTCTATATCTATGGCACATACTTAAAAAAACGCAGGGATATACCCCAGACTAGATGGATAAACGGCACCGGCGATTCAATAGAATCGTTAATCGGAGAGATATTGATAAAGCATACCGGTGGAAAAAATTATAAACTCCACGGTTCCGGAAGGGAAGATGTTGATGTGATGATGCTCGGCAATGGACGTGAATTTGTAATGGAGATAGATGAACCCTCGATCAGAAATGTAGATTTGAAGGAATTCATGGAAGAGGTCAATGCATCTAATTCAGGTATCTATATCTCATGTCTCGAATTTTCCACTAAAGACAAAATCAGGGAAATAAAGGAAGCAACCTACGATAAGGTCTATATGGCAACGGTAGAATGTGATCAAGAAATTTCCAGAAATAAACTGGAAAGCACATGCAATGCCCTCAAAAATCAGGTGATTTCCCAGAGAACCCCTGTAAGGGTTATAGGAAACCGTGCGGACCTTATAAGAAAAAAAGAAATAAAATATATAAATATAGAAGATATACATGATAAGGAAGCCGTAATAAAAATTTGCTCCCAGTCAGGAACATACATTAAGGAGCTCATCAATGGAGATAATGGCAGAACAGTACCGAGTATGTCATCTATCTATGGTAAAGAGTTAAGGGTAAAAAACCTTGATGTAATAAAAATAATGAGGTGAATAAACATGACAAGAATGTCCAATGGAACCAGATCAGGTTCAAGAAGCAAGTTAACTAAAAAGATAAAGCAGAGAGGAATGCCGAAGGTAAACAGCCTTTTAAAGAAATTTGAGGTAGGTGAAACCGTAGCAGTTGTAATAGACCCGGCAATACAGAACGGAATGCCTTTCCATAACTTCCAGGGGAGAACAGGAAAAATAATAGGAATGCAGGGTAGTTGCTATGTTTTGAGAATCAAAATAGGCAACACTGAGAGAAAGATAATATCTGCACCTGTCCACCTCAAGAGGTTGCCTCAATGAAAATAACCTATAAAACAAACAGTGAAGTATACGATTTATTAATCAACATGGAAGATAGAACTCCCAGTGAAAATGCAACTCTTGCATACGTTGAAAAATTTTTGAAATATGATAGGAATGTAGATATTGCAAAACTTTACAGTGATATCAGTAAGGTACACAGGTTGCCGAGGGATGCAATAACAAAGATAATTGATATCAGGCCAGGAACTCCCGAAGAATTAATAGCAATATTGAACTCGTACAGTATTAACGTTGATAACAAAGTTTTAGATAGTATAATAGATATACTCAAGGGTTTGTAAATGGAAGAATACGCTTATATTATCGATTATCTACCACAGGGTAGGGCAGAGGATAAAAATTTCAGGAAATCACCACTTATTATAGCCATTGGGGAAAATGAATTCAAGCTTCTGGAAATAGTGCCGAAGCCCGATGCTGTGGTTACTGTAGGCGATAGAATCTATATAGGAAAATCCCCGGAAAAGAGGGATAAAATTATCTCAATAAAAAGAAGGATCACATTCAAGGAACTGACCAGTGCCGCCGTAAGTGAACTGCCATATGCAATAGAAAACATAATAGATGGAAACCCTAAGAGGTTCATCGATTTTTTCAATAATGCTGAAGCAGTGAATACTAGAATGCATACACTTGAGCTGCTTCCTGGACTGGGAAATAAGAGTATGTGGGCCATTCTTGACGAAAGAAAAAGTGGTCCATTTACATCATTTGATGATATCATGGAACGTGTGAAAAGTGTTCATAATCCTAAAAAAATGCTTGTTAACAGGATTATGGACGAGCTACAAAACAGATATGAAAAATATAAATTATTCGTTGCCAAATGAACGGAAATTTTCCAAAAAAATTCGGGCAGGTATTTTTACGGGATAAGAATACTGCTGCCAAAGAAATTAAATATCTCTCCATTCATGATAACGATGAAATTCTGGAGATCGGTCCTGGTGATGGCATACTAACCGATATTCTGCTATCATATCCTGTAAAACTTATTGCTGTTGAACCAGACCACCGGTTTTATGAAAGCCTTACAATTAGATACTCTGAATTGATAAATTCTGGGAAATTCAGTATTTTAAAAGAAAGTTTTTTAGACATGCATCCTTCAAATTATAATCATATTATTGGAAATATACCATACAATATATCATCTCAGATCCTTTTTCATTTACTGGATTTCAACTTTGAATCCGCCATAATGATGGTTCAGAAGGAATTTGCATTGAGACTTGTTGCCAAGCCTGATACAAAGGACTATTCCCGGCTAACGGTTAACGCAGGGATCAGGTCTAACATAAAAATAATAGCCAATGTTAACAGGCAGGTATTTTCACCGGTGCCCGGTGTGGATTCTTCGATAATAGAGATCAGGAAAAAACCATACGATATTGATATAAAAAAATTTGATGCATTTTTAATAAAAATATTTACAATGAGAAGAAAAAAATTATCGACAATACTGAACTACACCGGGCCATTAAGTGAAAAAAGGCCGGGGGAGCTCAGTATAGATGAATTACTTATGGTTTACTCCCGGATATAGTGCTGTTCCCAACGTTTCCGGTACTCTTGCTCAATATGTTATTCAATGCTGTTGCTGTAAAGAACTGTGATGTATCTCCAACTGTCGGAACGTTCTGAGGTATCATTATAAGGGAACCTTTTCCTTCCAGTCCTATCTGGTAAACAATGTCCATCCATCTCAGCTGGAATGCCGTGGGATTGTTTGCATACTGTTTAGCAGCATCAACCATCTTACCAGCTGCCTCCACCTCTGCTAAAGCAAGAGTTACCCTTGATCTTCTTTCTCTTTCAGCAGCAGCCTGTCTGGACATTGCATCCTGCAGTGTCTGCGGAACAAGAACATCCCTGATTTCCACAGATGAAACTTTAACTCCCCAGTGCTCGGTTTTCTCATCAATTATCTGCCTTGCAGCCTCTCCTATTTTTTCCCTTTCTGAAAGGATTTCATCGAAGGATGATTTACCAAGAACTTCCCTCAATGTCGTCTGTGCTGCTAGCTGTGTAGCCGCTGCATAATTCTCAACATTAAGGACTGCCTTGTCAGGGTCTATTATCTGAAAATACATAACCGCATCAACATTTACTGGCACATTATCCTGTGTGAATGTCGACTCTGTCTTGAATGCCACTGCCTGAATTCTGGTTGATAGCACCACCGTAATTTTACTTATAATCGGAGTCACATAAACAAGGCCGGGACCCTTTAGTCCTGTATACCTTCCAAGGGTTAAAACCGGTGCCCTCTGCCACTCTTTCAATATATGTATTCCAGAGAGTATAACTGCAACAATTATTATCAATACTAGAATTAATATTACTTCTCCAACATCTATACTTGCCATACTATAACAATGATAAGTTCTATTTAAATATTTTTAATAAACC
>JAKAAT010000012.1 GCA_021802205.1 Thermoplasmata archaeon | reverse complement strand
TATTATCTTTGCACCAGCTACAGTGAGCATATCTATATTTCCTGGTCCACAGCCAACTATGTACACCTTTCCCATAAAAAGGTTATTTTAATCTTCTATATAATACTACAAATTTTAAATTCGAAACGATAGCATTTCATGGGAGTTATATTCATAACACGATAATATAAATCTTTTCATTAGGAAATAATTTAAATAATCATGGAGACTTATGATGTATGAATAAAATTAACGTTCTTATACTGGGCGATGCCAATGCAGGAATAATAACTGCCAATAAGTTGAGAATGCACACAGGAAATGACGTTGAAATAACACTGGTGGGGAATTCTGAAAAAACATATTTCAAACCCGAGGGTGTTCTCATACCATTTTTCGGTATTGATTACAGGGATACGGTAAAGCCTACAGATTCACTTGTAAATTACGGAATTAAAAGAATTAAATCCATGGCTAAAAAGATTAATCCTGAGAACAGACAGGTTGTTCTGGAGAATGGTGCAATCGTGGAATATGATTATCTTGTTATTGCAACAGGCGATAGACTTGTACCCGAAAATGTATCTGGATATAATAGTGATATTTACCATTTCTACGATATGGAAAATGCTATAAGATTGAGGGAAAAACTCAAAACTATAAAAGGCGGAAAAATTGTGGTTGGTCCTGCAAGCCTTCCCTTCCAGTGCCCCGTTGCACCTGAAGAATTTGTTTTCGGGCTTGATGCTCTCTTGAGGAGGAAGGGTATAAGAGACAAAAGTGAAATTACCCTCATAGTTCCCATGGATGATGTTCTTCCTTTTAAAAATGTCTCAGACCTTGAAAGAAAGGGATTTTCAGATCTCGGAATAAATTTTGTACCGAAATTCAAAACACAGAATGTTGATGGTGAAAAGCATACAATAGTATCGGAAACTGGTGACTCTATTGATTATGACACACTGATCCTGATACCCCCACATACGGGGCAGAAAGTTATAATAGACTCCGGTATGGGCACTGAAAATGGATACATTAATGTGGATAAATTTACACTGCAGTACAGGGATTATGACAATATTTACGTTGTTGGTGACGCTGCCAATTTTCCAATGAAGGTTGGGGCGCTGGGACATTCTGAGGCTGCCTACGTTGCAGGAAGAATTGCCTCAGTGACAGATGGAACTTACAACGAAGATAAATTTGATGGATTCATGGGGTGTTCAAGTGTGTACCCAGATCAAACCGGGTTCACCCTTTCCTTTGATTATAATTCCAAACCCTTTGTAAATTTTGCATCAAAAACGGATTATTTTCTTAAATATATTTCAGGAGATACATATTTCTCCTCAATAATAAGAGGTATACTTTAGGTGGTTGTTATGAATGGGAATGATGATTTATTGAAAGATAACGAGTTAGAATCTGCACTTGAGAACAATATGGATGTTGTGCTTGCATTTCTCAGGGTTATAGAGAGATTGAAGACAGCGGGTCTCGTGGAGGCACTGGATTATATTAACAGTGACGTAATTCCTGACAACCTTGTATTTTTTGCCAGAGCATTTACATCCAAGGATATGCTTGAAACCATATCGAAATCAGGTAATACACTGATTTCGATGTTATATTTACTCTCCAACAGGGAAATGTCAGATATGATAAAGGCTATTTCCTTCAATTCACAGGGCATAGCGGAGGCAGTTCAGGAAGGAGCATCAGGGTCCCACCCACTTTCAGTGCTAAAAATCATGGGAATGCTAAAGGACCCAGAGGTTGCAGCAGGCCTGAACGCAATGATTTCAGGATTGAAAGCTTTCGGAAATGTGCTCAAAAAGTTAGACTGATCTTGCAAGCTCCAGGAGCTCAAGGGCCCCTGATTCATTCAATTTTGCATCCATATACGATGTGCTTATTTTTTTCAATCCATCATTATAACCATTAATCATGACTGTTATAAGTTTTGTCCTGGAATCCTTCCTGAGAAGATCACTGCTATTTACTCTGTCCTCTCCATCGGTAATAATTATAATTGTATTAGTTTCATCCGCAATATGTCCGTTTTCAAGGTCCATTATGGCTGCTCTCAGTGCACATTCAATACATGTGCCCTTATTTGCCTCTACAGTTAGTATATTATCCACTATATCCAGTGGACTGTAAAGGAGTTCATGCGGCTTGTTATCAAAAAATCTGAAGAAATATTTTCTACCCCTGCTTCTCGCTATTCTGAAAAGTGCAAGAGCAACAGACCTAGACCACAGTGTTTTGTCACCCTCGTACATGCTCCCGCTTTTATCCAGCAATACATAATATGCGCCTGGGCTCAAAAGACGTTTTTCCTTTCCGGTAAATCCATTGATCATTTTAGAATAAAATATTTCATCAGGCATTGCCAGTTCCCTTGAGAGAACATTGGATATGTGCCTAGTTTTGTAATAACCTGCAAGTTCGCCTGAATTTGAATATGCACGCATTTTTTTAGTATACCTGGGCATTATATCAATAAGTTTGTTTGCCATAGTGAGTATCTTATCTGCATTTTCAACATTCATTGCCCTGTCCGTTAGGTCTATCAGGCTTTCCACCGATAATCCCTCCTTCTGCCCTGTATTTCCACCCGGACTCCGATCCTTTATTATTTTTTCAATTTCGTGTGCAGTTTCCATTTTTCTTGACGCATCCTCCATGGATTTTTCAACTGTTTTTGAGTTAATAGAAGGATTTGAATTTCCATTTCTGTTCATATTTTTTGCTTTGCTGTTTAGCTCCTTCATGAAATTTATGCTGTAGAGCATTGATAGCCTGTCATTTAGCATTGAATAGGTCTTCGCCTGGCTAAAATCCTTTGTTTTTGTCATGTATTCCATTTTTAGCCTGACACTTTCCATGAATTCATTTTTATTTATGGTTTGGTTTACATTTACAATACCGGAATAGAATAAAAAGTAGAGGTCTGATGCTGCAGTCTTTATTTCCTCTGCTGTATTCCTGTCAAGGTCTATATTAACACGCCTTACAAGCCTTTCCATTGTAATCCTGTAAACCGTGCTATTTTCTGGAATACCACTTATATTGCTTTTAGGAGCATTTTCCATTGCAATTACCTTCCCTTGAGTTTTTCATACCTTTCTCCTGCAAAGTTAAGAGATGAATTGATCCTGTTCACAATATCCTTATGGTAAGGGGATTTATCACTACCAAGATCGAATTTCATCCTTTCCAGCTTCTTTATATAAATTTCCAGCAGGCTTAGCTGGTCCAGCACAACGTTGTATGGAGAGTTTCTATTTATAGCATCTTCTGTAGCCTGTATCAGGGATTTTGTTTCTTCCATGGTGGTCTCTGCTTTCTGTACAATCTCAGATTTATTTTCCAGTTTTGAGTCAATTATGGCTGCCTCTATTTTCGGTTTGTAATCCTCACTGTCTGCACTGTACCGCAGTGCCATGGCTATGTCATTTCCTGTAATAGTTTTTGAGTTCATAAGGATGCTAAAGGCAGATGCAATCTTCAAAAGTTTTATTTTCCTTCTATCGCTGAGTATCACATCATTTTCCTCCATCTGGAACAGTGCCTCCATATACCTGTCTATAACTTCATTATTTATGTTCCTTAGCTGGTTCAGCCTTTCTACAGCCTCCGCCTGAAGGTCCCTGACCCCTTCTATGGTTATAAATGGTTTTTCTTCATCCTTCCTGGCCTCCATGTTAATGCCCCTGTCGAGAAGGTCTCTTAAAATGGTTCTCTCAACATATCCATGAAATACCTTTATGGGGTACCTGTCATATAATGCCATGTCCTCTTCATCATCGGAAATCTCATTGCTTGCAGAGTAAATACCTAAAAGGTCAAGATCCATCATTGTCCCACCATTGGGAAGCCTGCGGTTCAGCATTATGTCAAGAAGGGTATTCCTTATTGCGGAACTTGCCTTAAAAATTTCATCCAGAAATACTATATTTGCATCAGGCAGCTTACCTGTTATGATGTTCTTGTATTCTCCGTTTTTGAGGGCATTGATATCTATGGGACCAAGCAATTCTTCCGGTTCAGTGAATTTTGTCAGAAGATAATAAAAATAACGGGCATTCATGAGCTTGCTCATGGTATCTATTATGGATGTTTTCGCGGTTCCAGGCGGGCCAATGAGCAGTGTTGGTTCTCCGGATATCAATCCTGCAAGCACGCCATTAATTACGTCTTCCCTGCCCACAAATGTACTTGTAAGATAGTTCTGTACCTCAAAAATTTTATTGATGCTTTTCATTCTTATAACAAATTAAAACGATGTTTTATAAAGTTTTGCCAGATGGATAATTTATTATTTTTTATCATCTGGTTTTGTCTCTGTCTCTTTTTTCAGTTCAGTGTATGCACTTTCAAAGGCAAGGTTTGTCTGATTTATGGTTTTTTCCATGGTTCTTCCAGACAATTTTACCTTTGCAAGAAAGATATTTGTGACTGCACCTCTTGTCAAAAGTATTATTTCGGTATCTGGTAGCAGTTTTCCGGTTTCCTCAATTAATTTTTCAGATGGAACATCAGAATTCAGTGTAACGGTCACCGGATAAACTATCTCGGAACCCTCATACATCGAGTTAGGTCCAAGTACATTGAATTTTGATTTTATGTCCCAGTATGCACCGTCTATTGCCATATTTGCCCTAGCAGTCTTTTCATTTATTTCAGTAACTTCGTTGAATGATATCAAAGCCTCGAATGTATTACTTACACCGTTTTTGCTGGAAAGGAAGAATCTCATATCTTTTAAATCATCCCTTGCATTTACCTCTTCAAGTATCTTATCTGCAGGGACATCTGCCTGTGCAGTTATATTCAGTGGGTAAATATAATTACCGCCATTGTCCCTGAATTCAGTTATCACACTGTTTCCAAGAATTTCTGAATTTGGTAAGTATATTACATTATTGTCCTTTGTCAGTATCTTTGAAAACAGAGTTTTAACATCTACTATTTTTCCTGTGGTTTCCACGCTCCATACCCATGAGTTGACAGATATTACCTCCCCGAATTTTATGGTATTAGAGGATGTTGCAAATATACTGGATAAAACATTTGAGGCAACTGTCTGCACAGCAAGACCCAGTACCACACCGCCGATAGCACTCCCGGCCAGTATTCCTGTGACGCTAACATGGAACGCACTCATTACCAGTGCTAGTATTATTACGTAAAAAATTATTCTGACAATGAGCGAAATTCCATAAAGTCCACGATTTGTTTTTATTAATACTTCCCTGAGATACTTAATAAATGACCCAACTATTAACAATCCCACTATCAGTATAATTACAGTATGTACCGATTCTATTATGAATACCTCATCCGATTTATATTGCGGTAGGAATGTTTTTATAACCAAATCAGCCACATAGCCTGAGAGAATGGCTAATACTACTCCTACTACCACCTCAGATGCTATTTTCAAAACTTGGTCTCTTCTAACAGCAAGATTTGACTTAGTTTTTGGCATTATTTTACCTCCGTTGTTATCTGACTGAATCCGGTATATGGCACAAGAACATCCGGTACTTTGATGCCATTCTCCTGCTGGTAATTTTCCATTATGGCAACAAGTACTCTCTCCGTTGCAATAGCAGTGCTGTTCAGTGTATGAACAAATTTATTCCCATCCGGTGTCCTGTATTTTATATTGAGTGATCTTGCCTGGTAATCAGTATCATTAGATGCTGAGACAACCTCCCTGAACTTTCCCTGGGACGGATACCATACTTCAATATCGTATTTTTTTGCCGCAAGGCTTCCAAGGTCGCCTGAGCATATATTTACAATCCTGTATGGCAAATCCAGGCTCTTATAAATATCCTCTGCGTTGGATACTAGTTCCTTAAAATAATCCCACGAGTCTTCCGGCTTGCAGTAAATGAACTGCTCTATTTTGTTGAACTGGTGAACCCTGAATATGCCCTTTGTATCCTTTCCGTGTGCACCAGCTTCTCTTCTGAAGCATGGTGAAACGCCACTGAGCCTCAATGGCAGCTCGCCTTCTTCCAGAATTTCACCTGCAAGCATTGATGCAAGTGGATGCTCAGCAGTTGCAATGAGATAAAGATCATCCCCCTCAATTTTATATAATGCATCCTTGAATGTTTCAATATCGGTGGCACCGGACATGGATGTATAATTAATCATAAAAGGTGGCTCCATAACAGTAAAATTTCTCTGGGAAAGGAAATCAACCGCATAATTTATAAGAGCTAATTCCAGTTTGAATAGCCTGTTTTTCAGGAAGTAAAATCTGGAGCCAGCTATTTTGCCTGCCCTCTGTAGGTCAGCCAGGTCATATTTTTCCATGATCGTCTGGTGGTCAACTGGCCTGACATGCATTACATCGTAATCAGTAGAATTCATACTATTCTGTTTGAAATAATTCTCGTCCTCAGTGAATACTCTTGCATGCCCACAATATTTTACAATTTTGCTATTGTCATCTCCGGAACATACAGGAACATCATCAGCCAGAAGATTGGGTATAAGGTGTACCGTTTCACTTCTTTGAATTTCTATCCTTTTTTGTTCCTCTTCAATTATGGCAATTTTATCATTAATATCCTTCACTTTATCCTTTAATTTGCTGATTTCTGTGTTTCCTGTTTTTACCATTGTGGAAATCTCTAAACTCATGGTGTTCTTTTCATGCTTGTAATCGTTGAGGGTTCTGAGATTCTGCTTCCATTTTGAATCTAACATAAAAAATTTATCAAGAATTTCAGTATCAAAACCTCTGGCCTTACATGAATCATAAAATTTTTTACTGTCAGCTCTTAGAAGTTTTATATCGATCATATTCTAACCTTTGATATTGATATAAAATTACTATATGTTTTTTATCATATATATTTATTGGATTCTGGTTGAAAAAACTTCAAGAAATTCCCTTTCCTTTTCGTTTAGATGAGAAGGTATAATTACCGAGGCAGGAGACCCTTCATGTTTATTCTCTATAATATCTCTGATGCAGGAATTAATTATCTTTTCATTTCCGGATGCTATACCTATACCGACTATTACTTCTGTATCATTATTTATAATGCCCCCTTGCCTTTTTTTCTCCATCTCCATCAATATTAACAGAGCTTGATATACGGGCATAGTTTTTCCGTCTTTCAGATCCAGTAAAAGCAGTGTATGCATATTATTTGAATAATTTAGATGGATTTTATCATAAACACTGAGAGGAAAAAAGTTTTCATTTATAAATGGCATGGAAACTATATTGCCGAATTTGTAGTTAAAAAGTCCGGTCTTTGATGTAAAAGCCGTAATTATTGAGGCATTTTCAAATACATTAACATTAATGCCCAGTTTTTTTGCCTCGAGTCTAATCTCATTGTGTGTTGTGGCAGAAAGCGCATCCCCCGTAACAAGCAATGTTACATCTTTGCTTTTTGCCTTTTCTAAAATTTCTGTCCCGGTTTCAATAAATTCTCGGTTTGCTTCAGTTAGTGTGCCCTTACAAATGCTCTTCAGCATGTTCAATGTAGGCTCCGGCGAAACTGAAGTGTATGTCTCGAAATAAACTATATCGGAACTTTGTAGAATGTGATATTCTTCCATTGTCAGGCTTTTTGTTCCCCTCAGCCCGAGTCCCATTATATTAAGCATATTTATATCAAAGCCTCTTCAAGCCTAATAATTTCATTGAGCTTTGCCAGTCTTTCGCCGCCTATTGTTCCAGTTTTTATGAATCTAGAATTGAACGCAACTGCGAGAGATGCAATGAAATCATCTGTCGTTTCCCCACTCCTGTGTGAAACCACGGTATCCATGGAATTTTTTGTTGCTAGTTTTACCGATGTCACTGTATCTGAAAGAGTTCCAATCTGGTTTACTTTGATCAATACTGCATTTGTAGACTTCAGTTCTATACCTTTCTGTATTCTTGTTGCATTTGTTGTATAAAGATCATCACCAACTATCATGGCATTTTTTCCAATCTTTTTGGTTATCTCTGCAAATCCTTCAAAATCACTGTCGTAAAGTGGATCTTCTATGTAGTAAAAACCATGGTCTCTATTCAGTGAAATTGCATAATCAATCTGTTCATCCCTTGTTTTTATTGATTTTTTATAATGGTATTTTCCGTTTTCATGGAATGAATCAGCTGCGAAATCAACTCCAAGATATATTTTCACTTTATTTTCTGAAGATATCTCACCGGCAGCAGATTTTACTATCTCTATTGCTTCCTCATCAGAAACATCAGCTGTCCAGGCCTTTTCATCTCCCAGACCAACGCTCTGTCCCTTAAGCTTTTCAGATAATTTCTCGCCCACCCTTCTGTGAACCAGTATGTTGTAAAACACAGAATCATAGAATGTCTTTCCCTGCGAGGATACAAGAAACTCCTGAATAGTAGTACCATTTTTTGAATGTTTTCCTCCGCCTATTATATTACCCATTGGGCGGGGTATTGCAGGATTAAGACCGCCCACATATCTGTATAGTGGGAGCTCCAGATAGTTAGCCACCGCCTTGGCATTTGCCATGGAAAGTGCTGTTGCAAGATTCCCTCCCATCGCAGAAAAATCTTCTGTGCCATCAAGTTCGTGCAATAATATATCAAATCCACCCTGATTTATGGCATTGAACCCACGCAGGGCGTTTCTTATATGTTTATTATAAAAATCCACACTTTTGTCTACGTCATTGTCAGGATATGCCTTTACCTCTGTTTTCCCGGTACTGGCGCCTGCCGGAGCGGAGGCTGTTCCTGAAGCATAACTCAAAAAAATAGTCGCTTCAACTGTTGGATTTCCTCTGGAATCAAATATCTTTGTAATTTTCGAATCTATTATTTCCATATCTTCCATATTTTGATAACGTTATTGAAAATATATATTTATTGTTTGGATGGAACCCAGGTCAATGTAATGTAATAACATGCCATTGATGAGTTTTCCTGTAAATCCATGTGTTTATAAGAATAAATTAGTTAAATTGGTATACGAAAGCTTAATTATTAAGATTAGATTATCATAACGTGGACTCTAAAGATGATGATGTTGTAGATTGGGTATCCAACTTAGGTGTAAAAACCACTAAGGAGATAGAAGTTCCGAAACTCCTGTTCAACCAGGTTGTTGGCCAGGAACATGCAGGTGAAGTCATAAAGAAAGCCGCCATGCAGAAGAGACATGTACTGTTAATAGGGGAACCGGGTACTGGTAAGTCTATGCTAGCACAGTCAATGGTGGATTTTCTACCAAAAGAGGATCTTGAAGACATACTTTGTTTTCCGAATCCTGAAGATGCCAATAAACCTAAAGTTAAAACCTTCCCTGCCGGCAAGGGAAAGGAAATATTGAGGCAGTATCAGATAAAGGCTGAGCGCGAGAAGAAGGATAGATCTAAAAGCCTGTTGTTTATTGTTCTATCTATAATTTTACTGGGTGCAATACTGGCCATATACCTCTGGATAAGCGGTTTACAGGGAACCGCAATAGAAATCTTATTCCTTGCCATCATCGGTGCAGCATTCCTGTACATAATAATGGCAATGAACCCTGCAGCCCGTATGGAAAGAGCAATGGTACCCAAATTGCTTGTTGGGCATAACCCTAATGATAAACCTCCGTTTATAGATTCCACCGGAGCACATTCCGGTGCCCTTCTAGGGGATGTTAGGCATGATCCATTCCAGTCTGGTGGACTGGAAACACCTGCCCATGAAAGAGTAGAGGCTGGAAATATGCAAAAGGCAGATAAGGGCGTTCTCTTCATCGATGAAATCAACCTACTCAGACCAGAAGACCAGCAGGCATTATTAAGCGCTATGCAGGAAAAGCGTTTTGCAATATCAGGTCAGAGCGAGAGGAGCGCAGGTGCGATGGTCCAGACTGAACCGGTTCCATGTGATTTTGTCCTAGTAGCTGCCGGAAATCTGGATGCCATAAGAAATATGCATCCTGCCCTCAGATCCAGAATCAGGGGATATGGTTACGAAGTTTATATGAATGATACCATGGAAGATACCGATGATAACAGAAAGAAAATAGTACAATTTATAGCCCAGGAAATAGCCAAGGATAAAAAAATACCTCCATTTGATTCGGGAGCAATCACAGAAATTCTGAAGGAAGCCCAGAAGCGTGGTGGGAGGAAAGGTAGACTGACCTTGAGGTTGAGAGAGCTTGGCGGTCTTGTACGAGTAGCGGGGGATATAGCTGTAACAAACAAGCAACCAATAGTCACTGCAGACGATGTGAATCAGGCAAGGTCACTTAGTAAACCAGTTGAGCAGCAGATAGCAGACAGGGCCATAGAGGTCAAGAAATTGTATAAGATGTTCACCGGTACAGGAAGTGCAATAGGAAAGGTAAACGGACTTGCTGTGATGGGATCTACAGATATGTCCGATTTTACAGGTGTTGTAATGCCCATAGTTGCTGAAATCACGCAGGCACAGCATCCTCACAACGGAACAGTTTATGCAACAGGCAAACTGGGGGAGATAGCCAAAGAAGCTGTTCAGAATGTTTCCGCAGTAATAAAAAAGATCAGTGGTAAAAACGTTGCTGATGTGGATATTCATATACAGTTTATAGGTACATATGAGGGTGTTGAAGGAGATTCAGCAAGTGTTTCTATAGCCACAGCGGTTATATCCTCACTTGAATCCATACCTATTGACCAGACTGTAGCCATGACAGGTTCCCTCAGTGTCCGTGGAGATGTACTTCCGGTCGGAGGAGTTACAGCAAAGGTTGAAGCGGCCATAGATACTGGTCTTTCCAAGGTTATCGTACCAGCATCTAACTACAATGACATAATACTGGACGAGGCACATAAGGGCAAAATACAGATAATAGGAGCATCAAGAATAGAAGATGTCCTTGAAAATGCATTAATAACTGGGCCAGAAAAGGATAAATTCCTAGCTAAAATAAAGGACATTGTTAATCCTTCAACAGATATAAAAAAGCCCGTACATAGAAGGGGCCCAAATGTCGCCTAAAATAAAATATTTTTTATTGAATAAATTTGATAATGATATTTTTGATTTTCTTCAAAATACACATGGAATTTTTCAATTAATTGATGCTAAAACGCTTGTCTCTGAAGTCCAGGTATTGGAAGCAATCAGAAAAACCGACCGTTATATTTCCCATAATGAAAAAATTAGATTTCCCGGGACTGTGTTACTTATGTATTTAGCTAAAACAAATCAGATAGATGTTGCTTTAAAGAGATGCGGAATAGATGAAAACACTGAACGGGGTGTTGTGATATATTCAAATTTCAAAGATATCAATTCACTTGTGGATATGAACTATATAAAAATCACAGAAAAATTTTTGCCATATGATATGCCCGAATACGATTTCGATGTATTTTCAGGAATGGCAAAGGTTGACCTCACATTTTGAGCCCTGAAAGAATATTTGAAACATCTTGGAATGCTAAGTGAAACTGGCTAATATTATTTTCAATAGCTCTGGCGGCAGTAATATTGCCGAACATGATAGAATTTTTAATATCCATTCCATGATATAAGGCTGTATATAAACCAGCCCTAAATGAATCACCAGCCCCTACTGTATCATTAACATGTTCTGCAGGAAATCCAGGTATCCTTAAATAACTGCCGTTTTCCATTAACATTGCACCATTTGCTCCATCAGTTATTACTATGCGCTTTACTATCCTGTTAATGTCTCTATCATCCATATCAATCATCTCCTTGAGGTGATCAAACTCTTTTTTATTCATGATGATCATATGGCTGTGGTCAACCATATACTTGGCATTTTCTTTTGAATACGTATACCAGATTTCCTGCCCAGGATCAAATGTAATATTTGCGCTTTTTTCCTCCCCAACTATTTTCATATACTCTTTAACGGGGCCGGTGCCGATATTGATATACTTATAGTTATTGTAACTAAAATATTTTGATGGTTCCCAGTCATCCATGGGCCCCTGAAACATGTATGCCATTTGCTCCCTCCCATCTGATGGTATATAGCATATTGGTCCCATTTTATCCGGGATTATATTTACATGTTCTATATCTATACCAAGTTTTTTTAATTGCTCTATATATTGAATATGTGAGGATCCTCCAGCCACTGAGTACAGGTCAAATTCAAGACCCAGTGAGTTGGCAACATATGCAAAATTGCCGGCAGTGCCTGCAAATTGTTCTTTTAAATCTCTTATTCCCTGTGCCTCTCCAGGTTTGGGCAGGGTATTTACACTGATACTTACATCAATATTAAGATGACCGAAGAAGGCTAAAAACTTCATCAATTAGTAATCATACAGCCATATATAATAATTAAGGGAAATCCAATAGAATATTACACACAAACTCATAATACGCCACTTATACTTGATTCTAAATAAGGACTATAAAAAAATAATATAATTTCCTATTTTATCTCAAAAATAACATACATATAATAAAATATATCAGAGATTTATTATATAAATTCTTACAATGCAAAATTTTCAGATATTGTAACAATTTGAACTTCTCCATATAATTAATCATACTTCCCTGCAAATAGTTTTTTCATCAATTTATCCAATCAAAAATAATAAGGTTTTGTAATAGAAATATTTATAAACACATTTTATATAGTTTTTATATTGAATCATAAAATTTTATTTGCCATGGTAGTCAGTGCGCTTCTCGTAATAATAGTATTTGGAGGTGCAAACATATCATATCCCGGGCATACCCCGGTTGATAGACTCTTAAACGGCGGGCACGGTAATGGCACCGGTGTGGGTAATAGTACAGGTAATACAAACAGCTCAAAAGTTCCTCCGTTGGTTATCTCAAATAAAAATTTTACTTTATCAGGCAACGTATCTAATTTTATTAATAATAAATCCATCCATGGCATTATTATTATAAAAAATTCAACAATGTCTATGGAACTAAATTATAGTCAGAACGGCACCTATAAAATTTCTCTACCAGAGGGGAATTATTCGATGTCCTTTTCATCACCCGCATTTTATAATGAAACAAAATCTATTGACCTGGATCGAAACTTAACTGAAAATGTCAATCTTAACCCTAAATTGAGTATTGGTAACGGAATATCATCCCTTGGAAATGAGACATCTATTGAAGATAATAACATTAATATTTCAAGAACTATACCATATTTAACGGATGCTGGTATTTCCGGGTACATGGGCGTGAACAATATAACATCAACTTCTATGAATAATGTTGCCCTTCAGTTAGGTAAAAATCTTTCAAATACGACATTTATTGTTTTTATTAAAGAAGACGGGGAGCTTTACTGTTACAAGGGCTTTACTAACACTACTGGAGGAGCTAATATGACCCTGTATTATTCAGGGAATTATAGCATGAATGCATATACGTTATATTATAATTCTAGTACAGTTATATACAACAATGCCAATCATAGCAAAACAATCACGTTTAATATGCATAAAAGAGAGACCTTTGACGAGACTATACAATTAGAGAGTGAACAACCATTAAATAACAGTGCATCGGTAAATAAATCCACACTTGCCGGTCAGGGTGGCATTTTCAATATAACCAGTTTAAAAACTATCTGCAATGCAACAGGCACGTATTATAATTATTCGGTTCCAGCCGGAATATACAGTTTTTCATACTCAAATAAAAATTTTGTCGATAAGAATTTCACAATACATTTTACCGGTAATGGTACTCATATTGAATTCATAAAGGCTTATATCATCTCTGTCAACATCACTGGAAATGTTAATTCCTATACTTATTCAATTTCCAATATGGGGAACTATACAAATAATGGAACGTACAGGGCAACTTCGGGTAAATATCAGTTAAACGTATTTATTAATGGAACAGTGATCGATACAAAAAATATAAGTCTCAGCAGGGAATATCCTTCATATAATATAACAGTAAATATTTTTAATCACAGATTTATAATGAACGGCACAGTATCTACTAAACTCACGAACTTATATCTAAACTTTACTGGCTCCACAAATACCAGCCAGCTAATAGTCGGATTCCAGCTTGAAAAATTTACATATAATGGAACCTTAGCAAAATTAGAAATTAATTCGGGCTCATATAATGTTTCAAAAATATCCATTGTAAATAATGACTTTAATCTTACAAATCCTGTAATAATCACATCCGGAAATATATCATTAAATATGGTGATCAGCCCCTATGATGGTTATGGATTTTCTGGGAAACCACCAATACAAATTTATGTGCATGCCTATAGCATATCAGTTAAGGGAAATTATTCAGAGGAGTGATGTTAATGTTATTCAAAAAAAATACAAATAAAATTTTGACAGATAAATCAAAGGAAAAAACGGTTCTAAAAGTCAAGACAGTGGATGATATACCGATAATAAAGGAAATGCGCAGGATGATCGGCAATAACCAGAGGAGAGAAGCAATAATATATAGTTTTTCAAACCTGAAAAAGGACTATAGTAGGTACTTCGGTGCTCCAAGTTACAGTTCCAACCGTGATTTTATAATGGGAGAACTTGAAAATTTAGGTATCAAATTCGACAAAGAGGAATCATTGACGGATAGAACAGATAATGTTGTAATTAAAACAGTTATTGAAACATCTAAATATAAAGGGAAAACTGGGATCGATGAATCCAAGGAACCGGTAAAAACAGAAGAAAATAACAGATTCTATGCTATTAAAAAAATAGGCCTTTTTTATTTTAATTTTTATGAAGTTGCAAGATTTGGAAATTATAACTGGGGAGAGATGGATGAAAAAGAATTAATAAATCCTGTAAAGGATGTTTATAATTACATGGATTTAATGAAATTATTTTATAACGGTGAATCTGTTGGGAATTGATATTTTAAAACTATTTATAGACTATCATACCAGTATAAAATTTTTTTACCCCATGGTAATTTTGGTCATACTTACATTTATCATCACAGTTCATTCGCGCAAGTTTAAGAAATCCGATGATCAGGAAATTATACATAAGGTTGATTTACATATAGATCAGACCGATTTCTTAAAGGAAATAAAATTAATACAGTCCGGAGATTTTTCTACATTTCTAAACAGTATAGATAGTGATGTGGATAAAATGGCTATTCTAATGAAGGATTATCGGGCAACTGTGAAAAAATATGGAAAATACAGCGCACAACTGCGTTTCTCTACAAATAAAAAAGTTGTAAAACACGCCGAAAATATGAAAAATAAATGTCTCAAACAAATCCTAGCAGATGTGGATAGCATGAAAAGTTTGAAAATGTCGATAGTTAACGAAGAGGTGTATAACGAATGGAAGAAGAAGGAAAAACAGTGAGGGATATAGCCCGAAATATAGAATCATCCATCGATGAAAAAGTCATAGGTTCCAGGAGGATAGTACGGTTCATGCTAATTTCATTATTTACCAGCAATCATATCCTGCTGGAAAGTGTCCCAGGTCTGGCTAAAACTATGCTTGCATCCGAATTTTCAAAGCATATGGGTATTCGTTTCAAAAGAATTCAATTTACACCAGATATGCTCCCATCTGATATAACTGGAAATATGGTTTTCAATCCAGAAGACCGGAAGATGGAATTCAGGGAAGGTCCAATATTTTCTAACATAGTTCTGGCGGATGAAATAAACAGGACTCCACCTAAGGTTCAATCTGCTCTCCTTGAGGCTATGGAGGAGAAACAGGTTTCAGTCTACGGCATCACCTCCAGATTGCCCTCACCATTTATGGTCATTGCAACTCAAAATCCAATAGAACAGGAAGGAACATTTCCTCTGGCAGAGGCCCTTATGGATCGTTTCCTTTTTAGATATTACCTAGATTATCCTGATCGTGATGCAGAGATAAGAATACTTAATACTGTGTATAAGAACAGTGCTATGATATATAATAAACTGGATTCTGATGTAATTCTGGATTTCAGAAACATGGTTGAAAACGTGTACGTTAATGAGGATATTATTCAATATATTATAAACATAATACGCAAAACACGGGATTCGGATATGGTATTCGTTGGGGCCAGTACACGTACAGCTGTTAAATATCTTCAGGCAGCCCGTGCAAATGCACTTTTAAGTGGCAGAGAATATGTAATACCCGAAGATGTAACATTCATGGCAAGAGAGATACTAAATCATAGATTACTTCTGCGCCCGGAAACAATGATAGATTACGAATCTGACTATAGAAATATGATATACAATGTAATAGATTCCATAGTAAAATCAATAGAGGCACCACAATGATTCGAAGGCCTGGCTATGCAATACTTGCATTATTAACTTACGGAATTGTTGAATCCCTTCTTTTAGGGTATAAGTATTATATTATATTGGTAATATTATTATTTTTTACCGTTGCCTTCGAAGTTATCTATTTTAATATCTCTGGTTCAAAAACTATTTCAGGAATCTCAGTAAGACGAATTTCTGATACCACGAATTTCAGGAAAAATAGAAAATTTAAAATTACGCTTAATTTCAAAAATACTAATAAATATCCTGTAACAATACATTTTTTCGACGAGGGCATAGACATTCTTGAAATTTCCGGAAATACTGGAGGGAATATTACAATTCCCGCAAATGGATACTATAATTTAGAATACTGGATAGTTCCCAGATATATAGGCAGATATGATTTTGGGAATATAAAAATAAGGATATCGGATATTTTCCATATATCATCCATAGAAAAAACCTTTTTGAGTAAAATGGAAATAAAAATATCTCCCTCAATGAGTGATATAAAATCAAGCAGGAGTGAAATGATCTCCAGTTTTTTATATACCTTTGGAAACCACTATTCTCATAAAATTGGCCAGGGATATAACCTGTACGGAATAAGACCTTATACCTACGATGACGACCCTAGATTTATTGTTTGGTCAAGATACGATGGGAGTACTAGCAACCTCCTTGTGAAACAGATGGAAGAAGAGCGTGAAATAACTGCTATATTCATAATTGACTACAGCGTATCCATGAATTACGGGTCTACCGATAGAATATATGATAAGACCGTTCTTGATATAATAAATTCATCATATTTTATGATAAAAAACAGGGATAGTGTAGGATTTTTGTTATACTCTGATAATATACATACATATATACCACCGGATAATTCAGGTAAGGGCATTGATAGACTTGAGAAAGAAGTTTCTTCAATAATTCCTTCAGGGGGATTCAGCGCTGCAAATGCTATAAAATATCTACAAACAAAACAGAAAAAAAAAGTTTTGCTTTTTCTGATAACTGCTTCATTAAACTCCGTTGAAGCACTAAGTTATTATAATAATCTCACCGTTTTTCTTATTAACCATGAATCTTATTATGATTGCAGTCCAAATGGGGACTTTGAAGATTTGCTTATCAGGAATTCACAATTCAAGGAAATTAACCGGGTCAGAAGAACTGTCAATGCAATAAGAAATAGAGGTATAAGATGCGTGTACGTGAATAAGAAAAATATGCTGCCGAAAATAATGTTTGAATATAATTATGGAAGAAGTATGAATAAGGGGGCCTCATAAGATGAATAGATTACAAACCATACTTGTAAGCGCTTTGATATTTATTCCTGATTTTATAATGCTTTTCGCTACAAGAGAGTTAATACTCACTGTGACTGTAGTATATTTCGTTGTAATTTTTACCATATTATTTCTTTTATCGAAATTTATAAGATTGTATGGAATTCTAATACTTTTGTTAACTCTTCTAGTTATTCTACTGTTTTATCTCAAAACTCTTTTTGTACATAGTCCTATAGTAGTAACATATTTTTCCTATCTTCCCGATGTGCCAGTATCCAGAAAACTGATTTTTACAGCAATAATACTCCTAATTTTGCTCTTCATCATTGAGGGAATCTTATCTAAAACATTCGGGAAGCTGATATCATATTACCTTACAGCTTCAGGTATGTTATTGATGCAGATGGCTACCTTGGCGTATATGAAAATAGGAAATATTGCCATCACCACAAGTTCATATTTTACCAGTTATAGTTATGTCTGGCTGGCCGAATATGCCTCAATAATTTCACTCTTCAAAAACGGTTATCAGACATATCTTCCTCTTTACAAATTAACCCTCCCATTTTCCACAGAGATTTCTGCAGGTTTTGCCGTTTCTGTAATAGCAGCTATATACTGGCTGTATGCAAGTAACAGCAAAAATAATGATAATACAATAGGATCATTTTCGGTAATTCCTGGACTATTAATCGGCTTTTTGTTCTTTATTTCCATTCGTTATATCATACCACTGGAATTCGAATTTATTTATATAGCAATAATGGTTGTTACAGTGTTTATTTTAATATCATATAGTAATAAAAAAGCAAAAAATACCTATGCAGATATTGAAGGCGAATAATTCAATAGGTCTCATCCAAAACGAAAATACTATAAATAATAAATACATAAGAATAAATAATTAATTTATAAAGTGAGAGTGTCACAACCCGATAAAATGCTGATGTAGTCCCATCAGCAATGTCGAAAGGTGGTGGCACATTATTTAAACCAATGGTTTTTCTTCTATTTCCCAGCCATATAATCCGTTGTAGAGATTATAGACATTTTCAAGTCCATTTTCTTCAAGAAATTTGCCGGTATAATAACTTCTGTGGCCGGAGCTGCATACAAGGACTATTTTTTTATCTTTATACTTTTTTATCAGGGAAATATCATTAAAGATATCATACATTGGTACCAGAACTGAACCATCTATATGTCCAGATTCGTATTCAAACTGCTCCCTGACATCGATGATTACGCATTCATTTTTGTTCATCATTTCTGATAGCTCATCAGGAATTATGTTTAAAACCATGACATGAAATCATAAATTTGTATATAAGAATTAAAGCATTTTCAATGCTACATTACTATAAATTGCCTTTTCTCAAAATTCTTCATGAAAAGGGTAAAAAATTCATTAAAAACAGTATTTCGTTATTTTATAGAATTTCTCAACTGTATATTCATATAAAACACTTTTGACTATGGGGAATAAGGTATTAATGTTAGTTTTTCATTTGCAGTTTTGTTCCTTTTAGCAATTACCTGCATAAAATCATATTTTCTTATTCTGCGTATAAGCTGAATACTCAAGCAATGTTATCACAAGCTCAGCATGACTCCATATCAGCGGTGATACAGAATGTGGTTGACCTGTATAGGGATTTATCTGTTCAGAAAATATTCCGGATTTTTGTCTGTGAGACTTCACCCATTCTATCAGTGACCATCCCCTCTCGAGATCACCTGCCTTCATGAAATATCTTGCCATCCACAGTGTTGTAATTATCCATGGGTTTCCTGGCACATTAACGTCGTCCTTTATTCTCATGTAGTTGTCATTTTCGTATCTTGCTATACCCCCCACACCGTTAACCCAGAGTTTTTCCATGATAGCTTCCATGGTGCTGACAACCCTGGAATCTTTGGGGTCTTTCATTCCAAAAATTACAATGGATGACAGGGCACTATCTACTGTAAAATCTGGCTTTCCATCGATTATGGCCCTTGCATATCTTCCATATTCATCTGAGTAAAACTTCTCCTCGAATGCATTATACATTCTTGTGGCAGCCTCAGAGTATTTTTTTGAGAGATCCTGATCTCCGAAAACATCGGCAAAATGTGATGCGGCTTTCAATGCAGCATATGTGGTCGATACTGTATATGCATGTATTCCGTACCTTTCTTCCCATAGATCAAATGATTCCCTTGGCAATCCATCTTCATTTACAAATCCTGTCATGAATTCTGCAGCTTTTATCACAAGATCGTCATAGAAGGGAGCAGTGAAACCTATATCATTGTATTTTCTGAAGTATTCCCAGAGTACCCAGACCAGAAGTGCGGTTTCATCTTCCTGTATGGGATATATCTCTTTTCCCCTCATAATATGTGGAAGCCAGCTGCTTGCCAGATGCCCATCCATATTGTATTTATGCTGCATATACCCCTGGCTTGAAATAAGTGAAGTTGAAAGTGAGAAGAACTGCCTGGCAGTCTGGGAATGGCCTGCTATACTGAGGGAATAAGCAGCAACTGCGGCATCTCTGGGCCACACATAATAGTAACCGTCATGGCTCATTTTTAGGATATCACTATCCGAGGATGCCGCTATAGAACCGATTATATTTGAATGGCTCTTAATAATGAAGAGAGAACGCCTGAACAGTGCATTTGTATCGGGATCAAGATTTGGTGTAACTTTTGAAGACCATAACTCCCAATAATTTGTTGTTCTGCGCTCAAGCTTTTTTAAATATTCCAGATTTATATTGCCTTTTATCTGTGATATTTCCTTATAGCTCTCTCCGGCAACAATATAATAATAAACCGAGAACTTTTTACCCGGATCGATATCCACGGAATGGCGTAAAACTGAATCCACAGATCCAATAGAAACTGGATTCATGGATAGTTCATTATCCTCAGCATCCTTCCATGTCCCCTTTAACACACCTGTATCTTTTACCCCTGTAGCATACTGATCCATAGTTTTATTATTTTCATCCAGGGTAGATGCCAGAAAATATCTATTTTCTTTGTAATGCACAATGCCATCCAGCTCAGGATATAAAGCCGCCGTATCTCCAATATCATTCCCGTAAATATAGAAATTCTGATGAAAGAAGAATTTAATATTTCTTCTGGTATTCCCCGTGTTTGAAATGTTTATATGTCTTATATAAATATTTTTGTAAATATCCACAATATCACGACTTTCAAAATCTATCCCAGACATAGGATAAAATACTGTACCCACCATGGTATGATCAAAATAATCCATAAATTTTAAATGGTTCCTATCTAACCACAAAAAATTGTTATCAATAGAAATACCGTACATAAACGGATGACCGCTTGAATGGTTCTCAGATGCATATTTTGAATAATAAAAGTCTGTTATCCTGTAATCTTCATCAAATGTCAGTAACATTCTACCATTTCCCAGGGGGAGGTATCTTACCATGGTACCATATAACTATATTTAGTTTAAAACCTTTCTGTAATGATATATTATGACTCTAAATTTATATTATCTTTTCAGGGGCAATCCCAGCAATGTTTATTAATAAAGTAACGTTATGATTTTATGAACAGTAATCAGGAATGGTTGCTTGCTAATTCCCGTGGTTCCTATTCCTCTTCTACAGTATCATTTGCAAATACAAGAACCTATCACGGGCTGTTAGTTATATCGAATACTGATAATTATCAGAGATATGTTATTCTTTCTAAACTTTTTGAAGAAATTAAATTTTACGGGAAAATTTATAGCCTTGACACAAATTATTATCCTAGCGTAGTTTATCCAACTGGATATCAGTACATAGATGAATACTCGATTTTTCCATTTCCCGTTATTAACTATACCCTTGGCGGCCAGCCAGTTAAAAAATCTGTAGTAATGGATCCTGATTCCGATACTGTAATTATAAGATATGAATTTAATGAAAAAATCCCAGAATCTCTGACATTATTCCCCCTTCTTGCCTTCAGGAATTTTCACAGTGTTATAAAAACCGGTGAAAAGCAATTTACTTATTCAGAATCCAACAAATCCTTTGATTTCACTGATGGAAATTTTACATTACATATATCAAAAACCGGGACATTAACACATACTGGCTACTGGTATTACAACCTGAGGTATCCTGTGGAGGAAGAAAGGGGAACAAACAGCATGGAAGACCTTTACAATCCTGGAAAAATAAACATAAATCCTCTTAAAAATATAGTTGATGTAAAAATTACCACGGAAGAAAATCCAACACCGGACTTTGATGAAATTAGAGATAAGATTATGAAAAGGGAGAACATTAAAGAGAAAAATCCAGCGATTAAAGCGCTCAGGATTACCTCTAATAATTTTATATTGAATGATGACTTAATAGCAGGTTTTCACTGGTTTGGGCCGTGGACCCGGGATACTTTTATTTCAATGCCCGGGCTGGTACTTTTACCCAAAAATTTTGATCTGGCCAGAGGGATATTCAATAATTATGCACGAAAAATGAAAAATGGGCTCATTCCCAATAATGCCTATACCGATGGCTTTTACCGTTCTGCTGATGCTTCTCTGTGGTTCATATATGCTCTCTATAAATATTATTATTATTCACAGGATAAAGATTTTATTTCCGGAATTTACTCCAGAATAAAAAGCATTGTTAATGCATATTTCAACGGTAATGATGATTTTTATCTTGATGGAAAGTTCATACATATAACTGTGGACCAGATGACGTGGATGGACGGAATGAGCGGAGGTGTATCATTTACACCTAGACTTGGAAAACCTATTGAAATAAATGCTCTATGGTATAATGCGCTGAAATCGTATTCATATTTATCCGGAATAACCGGCAACCATGTGGAGGAATTTGTTACAGACATTTTATCATCATTTAACAAAAAATTCATGGAAAAATATCTTGTTGATGGTAAAATTGCAGACATTGTAGAACCTCTGGACACATCTTTCCGTCCGAATTTTCTGTTTGCCTATTCATTGCCTTATAAATTGCTGGACAATCCATATTTTCTCCAGAAGGCAGAAAAAGAACTGGCAACACCATATGGAATCAGAACCTTATCTCCCGAAGATCCGAAGTTTAAAGGGATTTATTCAGGGAATCAGTATAACAGGGATAGTGCATATCATAATGGAACTGTATGGCCATGGCTTACCGGTCCATATATAACGGCAATGGTGAATAATGGCAGTAATCCTGATGATCTTCTAAGATACTTTTCTCCACTGTTCTCCATGCACAGTGTGCCAGAAATATTCGACGGAACGAATCCAGGAACTCCCAAAGGCTGTATGATGCAGGCATGGAGCTATGGGGAATTAATCAGATCATATTATGAAGATTTAAGAAAGCAACAGAGAACTCAAGTTTCAGGGAGTGTTACATCTTGAAAGTTGCAGTAATAGGATGGGAGCTTCCTCCTGCATTCTCCGGAGGCCTTGGAATACACACATATAATGTATTTTCAATACTGGGGAAAATAATTCCAGTTGATATATATATCCCGGATATGGGGTATTCATTTCCACATTATCCTTTCAATGTCAGGACTGTAAAAATAAAATCCGGAATATCCGGAAATGTTTACTCGCATGTAACAAACTTTATTGATGCTGTTAACGATTATAATGAAAAGGTGGTTGAAAATTTCAAACCGGACGGTGTAGCACTGGTACACTGCCACGACTGGATAACGTTCAGTGCAGGCATTGAAATAAAGAAGCGGTATAATATTCCACTGGTTGTAACGTTTCATAGTACAGAATTTGATAGGTCTGCGTACTTCAATCCCCAGGAATCCATAATGAAAATAGAAGCTCAGGGAGCCACAGAAGCTGATGCCGTAATTACGGTATCAAATCTTACCAGAGATGTGGTAGCCCAGAATTATCATATAAATCCGGATAAGATAACCACCGTATACAACGGTGTAAAGGCATCGGCCTATGCACAGGGACAGGCACTCAACAGGGAAAGGCAGGTACTTTACTTCGGAAGGGTAACCAGCCAGAAAGGTCCCAAATTTTTCATGGAAATGGCAAGAAAAGCCCTTGAATATGAAGATAATATAAGATTTGTAATGGCCGGAACTGGGGATTTGCTGGATGATATGAAAAGATATGCAGAATATTATAATATGGATGACAAATTTCATTTTCCAGGATTTGTGGAATTCCACAAAGCTATTGAATATTATAAAAGTTCTTCTGTATTTGTAATACCATCGGTTTCTGAGCCATTTGGAATAACCGTGCTGGAATCCATGGTATCCGGAACTCCTGTGGTGATGAGCAGAACTACCGGAGTCGGTGAAGCAATAAATAATGCGTTGAAAACGGACTTCTGGGATACGGATGTGATGTCATCATATGTGGTTTCCATACTTAACCACGGAAGCCTTATGGATACACTATCAGTATATGGAAAATACGAGGGCATGTCATTCACATGGGAAAAATCCGCAATGAAAACGTTGGAGGTTTACAGATCTGTATGGAAAATATAATCTTTTACTTTGAGCTTCACCAGCCTTTCCGGCTCAGGCCACTTAGGATGCAGGATCAAATAAGTCCTGAACAAATTTTCTGGGAAGAAAAAAATCAGGAAATCTTCAAAAGGATCTCAGAAAATGCGTACATACCAGCAACAAAAAGCTTTATGGAAAGCGGTATACACTCAACATTCTCACTATCCGGAACATTCATTGAACAGGCATTGAAGTACCATCCGGAAACCATTGATGTAATCGATGACTATGTAAAATCTGGTCTCTGCGAATTAATGAGTGAAACATATTTTCATTCACTCTCATCCATATGGGATGAGGAAGAGTTTGTATCCCAGGTGGATGACCAGAGGAAACTCATAAAAGATACATTCAATTATGTTCCGGAATCATTCAGAAATACCGAACTCATTTACAATAACCGGATAGCTGAAATTGCAGGAAATCTTGGCTTCAAAAATATTATAACCGAGGGAACAGATGATGTTATAAAAGATCATAATCCCAATTACAGATATCTTGCACCATCTGGAATAAACCTCTATATGAGGAACTACTCTATGAGTGATAATATATCATTCAGATTTTCCAATGACAAGTGGTCAGGCTATCCTCTGACCGCGGAGAAATTCATTAAGTGGGTTACAGAAAGTCCCGGTGATATTATGAATCTATTTATGGATTATGAAACATTCGGCGAGCATCAGAAAAAGGAGACAGGTATTTTTGAGTTTATTAAATATCTTCCAAAATATATGGAAGAAAATGGGTTAACCTCAATTAATGTAAAGGAAATATCAAAACACCATAAAGCGATGGGGACTGTAAGCATAGATAAAACAATTTCATGGGCCGATACGGGAAGAGATTTATCTGCATGGTTGGGTAATTCGATGCAAAAAGATGCCTTTGAGCGTTTAAAATCCTGTAATTATAATGGTAATAATAAAATATGGGGATATTTGCAAACATCGGATTTAATTTATTATATGTCCATGGGAAACCCTGAGGATTTCAGCGTTCACCAGTATTTTAATCCCTATCGGTCACCTTATCTTGCCTTTATTTACTATATGTTTGCCATGGATATTCTATGCAAGAAATAAGGTAATACCTGTATTATTTTACATATGAATATTGAAAATACATCTAAAATGGAAAATATTTAACTTTATCATTCTCAAAAATCAATCATTTAATAGTACTGACAAGGCCAAATAATGCGGAGAGTGGGATTTGAACCCACGAATCCCTGCGGAAATGGACCCTGAATCCATCGCCTTTGTCCTAGCTCGGCAATCTCCGCTTTCTGAAGTTCACAGTTTCATTATGAACATTTCTCAATATGGTCGGATATTTATCATTTCCTAATAACTTTATCTTTCTTATACTTGACTCCATATCTATCATGTTCCCAGGACTTACAATGCAGTGCTTATTTATCATATACCCCAGTTTCTCACCATTATATATTATGTAGCCTTCAATATCGGGCTTTCCCATTAGCAATGATTTTGCAACTCCAATGGTCTGTCTTCCCATTATTACTCCGGCAAAGGTTGCAAGCCCGCATTTTCTAGGATGCAGCAATCCATTGGCATCAATTATTAAAGTACCGTAAAATCCTTTGGATAGTTGCTCTATGAACGGAGTCTCGCGGTAAGCCAGATAACCGGGTATATACGGAAAATTTACCTGAAGATAAAGTGTTTTCGTAGTGTATTCACCATCTTGATACATTACTATTGCTCCATAACCATCCCTACCATTATAGGATACATCTATGGCGGCAACATTTTGACTTGTTTGTGTACCATCAAAGGATGCCAGTTTTGCAATACTTTCCTGTTCCTTCTGTAGTTCAACCAGAGGAAAATCTGTCCTGAAATCTGAAAAGAAGCGTTCATCAAAATTTTCCACCATTCCGTTCGATATTATGATTCCATCCTTCCTAAGTCTTTCCTCTTTCTCATGAATCCCCAGTGCATATTTTCCCATGCGCCTGTCGGTGTGCACTACTCTATAGCAAGGAATTCCATCAGGGTCCGAATTAATTGATAGCATATATCCAACTGCCCGTGCTGCTCTTATATCGCCCAGCGCTCTAGCCAGTTCGCCGTATGTTGTGACATATCCGTCCGGAATCTGCCTTACTAGATTATAGAAGTATTCATAGAGGTTTATATGTGTATACCTTAATTGCATGGACTTCGATGTGGTATCTCTATAAATTTTTATTGAAATATAATAATTCATTTAAAGACTTATTTACTCATAAACTTTATATTTTAAGCTTTAATAACCATATCAATGTTTGAATCTTTCTTCTACAGGGTTGGGAAGTATGTCAGAAAGAATAAGAAAAAGGTACTTGTATTCTGGATTATCGCCTTTTTACTCATGGCATATCCGGCGACCCTGATATTTACCGACACTTCTTACAATCTTACAAATTCACTAGTAACAAAAAATTCTCAATCTTCCAAAGCCAATGACATACTTACATCACAGTTTAACGGCTCTTCAGATCCATCCATAATTATTGTTTCCAATCATACCTCGATTGATAACCTAACGGTAAGCAGATATATGCTGGAGTTTCAGCATTCAATGACGGCATACCTGAAAAGCATAAATGTAGGTTATAAGAGCACAACCAGTATTTTCACTGTTGAAAATCAAACCTTAATGGGATACTCAAAAAGTACTTATAAGCTGGAAAATGCGACCATGGGTTTAATTGAATACACACTTTTCTTGAAAAGTAAAGGATATAATATAACTGATGCTGTATATAATATAACAGAGCTTTCACCTGAACATTCCGTATATGATAAAATACTGGGTGAACTTTTCCCTGTAAATTCAACGATTCCAGCTATATTTGAGGGAAATGCATTCAATTTTGTAACATATGTAAATAATACAATAAGGACCATTTCAAACAAAACTGGAATAGAGAATTACACTGTTAATCTAATCAATTCCAGCCAGATATATTTAATAAACGATGCAAAACCTCTGGCAAATCCACTTATAAAGATTAATGTTCCCTATTTCACGCCTTACCTTTATTCACTTTACAATACTAGAGGGCATAATTACACAAAATTTGTGAATTCCATACTAAACGTTACAACATATAATCACTATCCCGTCCTCCCATCATCCTACGCATCCTCTTCCCTTATAAATTCAGGTAATTCAACACTTCTAATGATTTTTGACTACAAAACTAAGATAACGACTGCCCAGCAGTCACATATAGAATCAATGGAAAAGACATCCAGTTCAAAAATTTCTAACAGTTCATATTACCTTGCAGGTTCAACCGTTGCCAATAACCAGCTGGCGAATGAGTCCATACACGGGCTTATTGTTGCACTGATAATAGGCATAATAATATCTATTTTCATAGTCGGAATATTCTTCAGATCTCCTGTGGCTGCCTTTCTTCCGTTCCTTATTTTTGTATTTTCATCAGTCATAGCGGCTGGAATAAACGGACTACTGTATAAATACGTGTTCCACACCACAATTTCATTTATAACTCCAACGTTGTTACTCATATTAGTTCTGGGAATAGCCTCAGATTATACCGTTTATATACTTGCCAGGTACCGTAGTGAGATAAGGGCCAAAAATCCGGATGCCATTCCAGAATCATCTAAATGGGCGGGCCATGCGGTATTTACATCCGGAACAACGGTGGCAATTTCATACCTGATTTTATGGATATCAAATATACCGATATTTAGCGATGCGGGTCTTACAAATGCAATAGCTGCGATAGTAACGATCATACTGGGCAATACATTTTTGATAGCCATACTAGCACAGTGGGGAAAGAAGGCTTACTGGCCCCATAAACTTGAAGAGAGCAAAAAGCTCCCATTTGAAAAATCCATGGAAAAGGTTGCACATGTAGCCCTTAATAACAAAAAGAAAATAATAGTTATCCTTCTTGTCGTAGCTCTCGGCGCTCTGTTTATATATTCAACAACCCCGACAAATATGGATGTCTTTGAGTTGATACCTGCCAGCAGTGGAGTGCAGGCAACAACAGTGATAAACAGTTCACTGCATTATGACCTATTCGATCCGGCCTATGTTATGGTTAACTTTACAGCTCCGATTATGTATACAAACAGTACAGGTGCCCTGCATTTCAACAGCACTGAGTACAATCAAACACTTGCAATAGAAAATAAACTTGCAAGTTCTCCATATGTGCATAGCATCTCTGGGCCCGGCTATCCATATGAACAAAAGGTAAACTATACAGATATGGTTTCATCAATATACAGTGGGCAGTATAAAAGCCAGACCGCAACCTATATAGGCCATAATAATAAATCCGTGGAAATAGTAGTTTATCTTTCCAATGTTGCATGGAGCAATCCATCAGCAAACTTTGTGAATAAGATGCCATCCATTGTATCTGATGTTGGCGGCCCTTCCGATTATAAAGCATATGTCGGTGGCACAACAGAATACCTTAACAATGCATATTCATTTACATCCCATTCCTTTGATAATATGGTTCCAATTCTAGGAATAACAATATTTATAATACTCCTTATACAGCTTGCCTCTGCACTGACACCGGTGAGATTAATACTTATGGTGATGGCAGCAGTCATGATGGCTCTCTCCATTACGTACATAATATTCTACTACTTTCTTCATCTACCGGTAGTTATATTCCTACCACTATTCGTTTTCATTACATTGCTTGCCGTGGGATTAGATTATGATATCTTCATGATCACTAAGGTGCAGGAAAATATTGCAAAGGGAATGGACAACGATGAGGCCATTAAAAATTCCATAATAGAAAATGGTGGTGTTATAATAACCCTAGGATTACTGCTATTTGCAACATTTGGTGCATTATACTTCAGTGGCCTGGGCATCATAGAGGAAATAGGAGTAGGTCTTGCCCTTGGTGTATTAATAGATACCTTTGTCAGCTGGATGTTTTTCGTTCCAGTTATAATGGCTGTTATGAACAAATACAACTGGTGGCCCTCAAAGATCGGAAGCGAAGTACATAAGGAAAAATAATTATACGTTGCAGGACTACGGTAATATGAAAACATTCCTTAAGGTGATATTTAATAGCGAGGGTACAAAACCCAGTGAAGTAGTAGGTAGATTAAGGTCCCTGGGATTCGCCCTTATAAAAGGGGAACAGGATATGGTATATAACTGGCCCGATTCGGCAACGGCAGATGATGCAATATGGTTTGCCGATAAAATACAGGCAACACTTCAGGGTTTTAACGTCTACTTTGAATTAGAAACAATGGATTAATTTTTATTTTTCTGTTTATTGAACGGTATTCTTCTTATATTCCCACAGTAGGAACAGTGTATAATAACAGTCTTATTTTTTACCGTAACCGATATATGTTTATAAGGTGCCTTGCATTTTTTGCAATACATCCTTTTTATGCCTCTATCCACTATTATATTCATCCTCATTCCTATTTTTTCCATTATTGATATGTATCTTTTTGCAAGTTCTATATTATCTGTCTTCATGGCCTCAGAAAATAACGTTCGTATTCTCTCCCTTGATATGTTAATAAGTGCTTTGTCCTTCATTTCATATAAATATTTATTAATATTATAAATATTGCCACTGATGATTAAATTCATTGTTCTGGATGTGGACGGTACCATAACAGATCAAAATAGAATCCTCAACCCAGAGGCCATTTCCTGCATAAGAAAAGGAGTAGAAAAAGGCATTCACTTCTCCTTAGTAAGTGGTAATGTAATACCTGTAATGTATGGTTTAAAAACATTTTTGGGAATAAACGGTCCTGTATTCGGGGAGAACGGTGGCATAATGTATTATAATGACAAAATCGAGAAATTCTTTGATAAAACAAGGCCTTTCAGTTTTCTTGAGTATATTTCAAAAAAATCCTCTGTGAAACCGTATTTCACGAATCAGTGGAGGGAAACATCTGCCGCATTTTCAATGAATTCTGAAGATGAAAACATAGTAAGGAAAGAAGCAGAAAAGTGGCGCCTGGAAATAGTGGACAGTAAGTTCACATGGCACATAATGAATCAAAAACAGAATAAAGGTTATGCTCTGGGAATATTAATGAAGATGTTCAATTTGCAATGGGATGAAATTCTGGTAATTGGTGATTCCGATAACGACGACGCAATGTTCAAACTTCCTGTAAAGAAGGCATCCCCTTTCAATGCCACCGATTCAATAAAATCAATGAGCGATTATGTATCAGACAAATCATATGGATATGAAATAAGGGATGTAATGAATAAATTCAATTTACTGTAAATGTTCAAGGTCCTTTACATATTTCCCAATTCTATCATTTATTAGCTCCCTTTTCTCTATAACCGGTTCGCCTCTGATTATGACATCGTCAGGGAAAATTGCATCGAAGCCGTTAAATGGAGAACCTGGATTTTTTGAATGTAATCTGTAATCATTTACCTTTTCCATTGAAGAGAAATCTATAGAGATAAAATCTGCATAATTTCCGACCTTTATCTCACCCTTCCTCAGATTAAACAGTTTAGCAGGATTAAGTATGCAGGTTTTATAAAATATATCAAATGGTACAATTTTTTTCTGTACCAGTGCAAGGATGAGCGGAATTCTTGTTTCAACTCCGATAATTCCTGATTTTGCGAATTCAAACTCTTCCTTATCCTTTGTGATATGCGGTGCATGGTCAGAAGAAACAACTGCAAAATTCCCGGATTTAAAATTTTGAAACAGTTGTCTCTGCGTTTCCGGGGATCTAAGAGGTGGATTCACCTTTCCATATGAACCCAGGGGCATATCATAATTTAATAGCATATGGTGGGGGGTAACTTCCCTCATATATGGTATATTCACATAATGTGTCATATGTGTAATTACACCTTTTCTGAAATGCATATTTACAGCATTATTTATTGCTATATCCTCACATTCCTCAGGTCTCGTAGTAGAATATTCCTTTAGATTTCTAGCTGTGCCATTATGATTTTTGAGGCATGTACCATCCTCGGCATGGAAAAAAACCGGAATATTCATCGCATTTATAGCTTCAATACCTGATTCGCTGAAACTCTGCATACCTTCAGAATTTGTTGTTTCACCCATGTAAATCTTTATTCCGGATGATTCCTTTGATATAATCGGCGCATTGTTTCCTGTAAAATTCGAATACAGACCGAAATCACAGAATGCTTTCCTTCTGACTATTTCCAGTTTGTCCTTATATGATGAATAGTTATCTATTTTTATTCTGTTGTTAGGCATATCGAAAATAGTTGATGTGCCCCCATAAATAGCAGATATGGTTCCAGTGGCGAAATCTTCCTTATCAGTTTCTCCGGGGTCCCTGAAATGGACATGTGTGTCGGTACCTGCCGGCATTACTGCATGATCCAATATTTTCCTCTTTCCCTCCATATGTTTTTTAATTTCTGTAATCATTCCATTTTCCACGCCTATATCCAGTTCCTGAAATGAACCATTATAAAGAAACCTACCAGAGAATACCTGATCATGCATACATGGTTATTGCCCGTGAATTAAAATATATTGCCTTTCATATCGAAATAGTTATATTAACAGTTTAAATAAGTAACAATGAAAGAAAAGAGAATATTTGATTACGTTAGAAACGTTGATTCAATACTGATTATGAACGGTGGTGAAAACCAGATAGATAAAACCTTTTTTTATCTTGCAGGTGCAAAATCTGGTATATTTGAAGGTTCAATTCTTCATGTAAAACCCGAGAAAGTGACAATTATTACCTCGGCTCTCGAGGAAGAGGCTGCCAGAGAAACGGGTCTTGATGTTCTTGTCTATAAAAATACCTCCGAGAGGAATGAAATGGTAAAAAACGCTTTCAAAAACGATGTCAATGTTGGTTTGAATTATTCTGCACTGACACTGGACCTCTATAAACAGTTAATGAAATTGATACCTGACAAGGAATTTATTGACGTGTCCCAGTCCATAGAAGAGGCAAGAAAAATAAAAGAGGAAAGCGAATTAAAGAACCTGAGGGAGGCTGCCAAAATTGCAAGTGACTCATTTGAAGATTTTACAAAAACATTGAAGGAAGGCATGACAGAATCGGAACTGGCCGCAAATATAGTTTATGCCATGATGAAGAACGGGGCATCGGGTGAATCCTTTAAAACTATCGTTGCATTCGGTAAAAACTCTGCCATACCTCACTACTCACCGAGAAATGTAAAATTAAAGAAAAACGATTTTGTACTCATGGATTACGGTGCCCTTTATAACCGTTACTGCTCTGATACAACAAGAACAGTGGTTTTTGGACGGGCAGACGAAAAGCAGAAGGATATATATGAAACTGTAAAACTTGCACAGGCGGAGAGCAAGAAGGCATTAACATCCATGGTCAATGGTAAGGACATAGATAAGATAGCCCGCGATATTATAGATAAAAAATACCCTGGGAGATTCATTCATAGTCTTGGCCATGGTGTTGGCCTTGATGTCCATGATCATCCTGCTCTTTCTCCAACACTCGATTTTATTCTGAAACCAAACATGGTTGTTACCGACGAACCAGGAATATACATTCCCGGATTCGGGGGTGTAAGGATCGAGGATGATTTAATTATCAAGAAGAATGGCCATGAGGAAATAACCACTGCAACCAGAGAACTTCTGGAACTGTAAAATGATAACTTCCAATTTTTTTGTTGATTTTAAATTCATAGGAGACTCTGAAAAAATAGAGAATACTGTAAATTCACTGGAAATAGACAACAGAAGATCTGTTAGGGAAGCATTAGACTATCTTGAAGGCCTTATAAGAAAATACAGCGATAATGAAACTTACAGTATTACACTGGGTAAGAAGGCATTTGCCATAGTAATGTGGATGCTTCGCTACATAGATGAAAGCGGGCTTACTTCCAGATTTGTAATAACACAGAGAGATGTGTTTGAGAAAGAACTCCACAGAATTTCCCGAGAAAACAATGAAAACATTATTTTTTATTGCGATAGTTCCGGGATAGAGGCAGCATCGGAAGGTAACAATTTTAAAATTCCATTTGATTTCTTCATTAAAAACAACAGAAAATTATCAGGTTATAAATACAGGCTTGTCTATCAGAAGTTGAAGGGTGGCATCATAGAGGTCAGCAAGGAGCAGTTTATACATCTGCTAAGGGAGGATTTTGTGGTGAAAATAATGGGTATATACAGTGAAATGTCTTCCGGAGATTCACAGAATATATTCAGAAAATATCTCGGGCAATTGGACCTCATAAAGAAGGAATTCCTTGAAATCAAGGCCAAAAGCACAATATCCCTGGGAGATGTTGATTTTACTATGTTTCCACCATGTATAAAAACCTATATTACACAGATGAGGGACGGGGAAAATCTTGCGCATCTTGCCAGATTCACCCTTGTTAGCTTTCTTCATAATGTGGGAATGACCAATGAGGATATGATTGCACTTTTTAAAACCGTTCCGGACTTTAAGGAGGATTTGACTACATACCAGGTAAATCATATAACTGGCATAATTTCCGGTACCGAATATTCTCCCCCGAAGTGTGCAACGCTGAAATCCAACCATCTATGTTTTATGGGGGACGATCCATTGTGCCCCAAAATAAAACACCCCATGCAATACTATGAATGGAAAAAGAAAGGAACATATAAAACAAAGAACAAATGAAAGTATATTGTTACAATAATTTTTTTTCTATAATCTTTATTAATGTAGATTTCTTTATATCTCCATCGATCACAAACATTTTAGAATCTTCAAATGGAATTCTGGAATAACGGGCATCCCTAACCTCATACTTTAAGTTGACGGATTTCAATATCTGCTCCAGTTTTGCATCGGAATAATTTTTTGCCTTTTCCCGGCTTATTCTTCTACCAAGTTTCCTGGAAATTCCCGAATTAAAATACTGTGAATATAAAACTATCATTTCACTAATACTGCGTTTACAATTCCGTCCTGACCGGGCCTTGATGTAATTCTTGCATTTCCCTCGTCTGTGGATATTATTGTCCCCCTGTTCATTATGTTTCTCTGCACATAATGTGGATCTGCATTGTTTTCCTTTACAGTCAGTATCTTAAGTTTCTTTGTAGTTTTATCCTCTGGATTGTAAATATTTGCATACTGTTCCTTTAGAAGAAGAAGCTTTCTGTTACCCCCCATTGTTCTGATAGCCCTGCGTTCTGTGTCGCCCACTTTCGTAAATGAAGGTTCTCTTCCGAGCTCATACCTTCTCTTTGAGTGGTTCCTTCTTAATTTTCCACCAGTAAACTTCTTTGTACTCTTACCCTGATAAATTGTCATATAATCCCTAATTTAATGTAATTATATAAGTTTATTTATTTAAAATAGTAACAATTAGCCAGGAATTTATACCTGAATTAAAGCTAAACAGGGTTTCTACATTTTTATTTCAATAAAAAATACAAAAATAAAAATAAACATAAGTAATGTTTACCAGTTGTGAATAGATATTCAATAATATTTAGAAATATAAAGGGTGTGTGGCATCTTATTATAGTTGTAATAGCATCATCTCTTGCATATGCCTATTTGAGACTCCTTGTACCCTTATATATCGGTGATTCAGTAAACAATCTTGTGGCCCGTAATTATGCCATAATACTTCACTTTGCGCTGCTGATATTCGCTGTAACAGTAGCATCATCTGCATTCGATTTTCTTATTGACTATCTATCAAATAAGGCAAGCCAGAAATTTGTATATAACTTAAGAAAAAATGAATTCCATAAGCTATTATCAAAAAATTACGAATATTTCAATACAAATTCAACTGGAAATATACTTTCGAAATTTACAATGGATATAGAAACACTGAGAAGACTTGTTAATATGTCCTTGGCAAATCTATTCAGTGTAACATTTCTCATAATTATAGCAGGAATAGAACTTACCCGCCTGTACTATGGTTTCACAATCATATTTTTTATTGTAATAGCACCCATAATTTACTTTACCGTTGTAATGCAGAGAAAACAGAGGACATTCTGGAGATCCCTTAGAAATAAATATGGAAAAATGAATAATATAATAAATCAAAATATTATAGGAAACAGGGTAGTAAGAAGTTTCACTGCAGAGCAGGAGGAAATAGACAAATTCAATGATTCAACAGATTCATATTTCCAGGATTACAGAGGTATAGCCGGAGTAAGGTCCCTTTATAATCCATTTTTAACGCTATTACTGAGCCTGGCTATAGGATTTGTTCTTATCTACGGCGGTATTGAAAGCATAGATTCTGTTATCTCTATTGGAAGTGTAATCGCTGCGGTCAATATATTTACACTTGTTCTCAGACCAGTGAGGTTTTATGGCCGGTATATCTCTTTTTACGAGAATGGAATGGCAAGCCTTGACAGAATAAATTCCATAAATAGCGATGGCTTCGAGATTACCGGTAAACTTACTCCGGACATACAGGGAAACATAATACTTGAAAATCTGTCGTACAATTCAGGGAATACAGATATACTTTCTGATATTAACATGCAGATAACAAAAGGTGAACGAATTGCCATAGTGGGAGAAACCGGTTCAGGTAAAACAACACTTGTAAATATTATCTCAGGATTATATAAAAACTATACAGGCCATGCTTACCTGGATGGAAATGAATTGAAAGATATCGATGATAAAATAATAAGAGAAAAAATAGGAATAGTTTCACAGGATGCCATACTATTCTCAGGAACAATAAGATATAATATAACAATGGGAAAAGACTACACAGATCAGGAGGTTAAAAACGCTGCTAAACTTGCAATGCTTGATGATTTCATAGAAAGTCTTCCATCGGGGTATAATACCGCTGTTGGGGAGAGAGGAATTACGCTTTCAGGCGGGCAGAAGCAGAGAATTGCCATAGCCAGAATCATAATCAGGAACCCTGAAATAATCATATTTGACGATTCAACTTCTAACCTGGATGCAGATACGGAAACACGGTTTCTGGATACCATAAAGGAGTTTATAGCAGGAAAAACGACCATAGTAATAAGCCATAAACTTTCATCTATTATGCTTGCAGAGAGAGCATTTGTAATTGAAAAGGGAAAACTCAGGGAGGAAGGTAACATTTCGGATTTAATACACAATAATGGTTACTTCTCTGATTTATTCTCAGGAAGATACAGGGGTGATAGCATTGAATAAGTATTTTATAAGGTTGATAAAAGAGGTTCTTTCCTACAAGCGAAATTCAAGCATAATAGTTTCCTCAATACTTGTATCCTCTATAATAGCAATGATCGGGCCTTACCTGATCGGAATAGCAACAGATTCAATAATTTCACTGAAATTCAAAATTTTAATAGTACTGGCTGTAACATACCTTGCAATTTACATTCTGAACTACTTTGCTGAAAATAGGAGAACAAAGTATATGATGAACACATCTCAGGAAGTTATCAAAAATTTGAGGAACAGGGCATTCAAAAAGCTTCAGTATGTTCCGCTTAAATATTATTCCGGTAAGAATGCAGGGCAGATAATAAGCAGGATTACCAATGACGCTGAAACACTATCTGATTTTCTTACATTCCAGCTACCGCAGGTTGTTGCCGGTATAGCAGGAATTATCGCCTCAATAATTATAATGGTATATCTGGACCCGGTTTTGACACTTTATGCGGTTATTATAATACCCATGCTTCTTACAACAATAATGCTTATGAACAAAAAAATTAAGTTCAATTATTTAAGTGTAAGAAGAAGAATAGCAGAACTTACAGGTAATGTTGGCGAATCCATAAATGGCATAAAAGCAATAAAAAGTTCAGGAACCGAGGATATATTCAATGATAACTTTGAGACCGTCAATTCCAATAACTATGATGCAAACGTTAAGGCGGTGAGATTAACCTCTATTTTCTCAAGTATAGTTCAGATCATTGAGGGGCTTGGTATAATGGTAGTTCTTTATGAAGGCGGTACTGAAGTTTTCGGAAAAATAATAAGCATAGGAATACTGGTTTCATTCATAGTATACGTACAGAGCTTTTTCAACCCCATAGTCCAGCTTTCCCAGTTCTATAATTCATACCAATCTTCGTCAATTGCTATCGAAAGAATATATAAAATAATAGATGAAGATGTTGATTATAATACCGGCGGAAACAAAATACCTGCTTTTAACCATGAAATTTCATTTGAAAACGTTTCATTTGCATACGATAGTGAGAAAATAATCAACAATATTTCCATGGACTTTAAGAAAGGTCAGAAAGTCGCAATAATCGGAAAAACTGGCGCTGGAAAAACAACACTATCAGGGCTTATCCTGAACTTTTATAAGCCGACTTTCGGACATATTTTCATGGACGGAACGGATATAAACGATTTCAATACACTGGAATACAGGAAACTCTTCGGAGTAATTTTACAGGAACCTTTCCTTTTCGAGGGAACTATAATGGAAAATGTACGTTTTGCCGATTCTTCTATCTCTGAAGACACTGTGGCTGGGAAAATAGATGAGCTCGGACTGACCAGTATTCTGGGACCACTGGGATTAGATGCCGAGGTAGGAGAAAGAGGAACAAACCTTTCTGAAGGACAGAGGCAGGCAGTTTCAATACTCCGTGCCGCTGTGAATAATCCACAGATTATTATAATGGATGAGGCAACATCTCAGCTTGATTTGAAAAACGAGGGCATAATTCAGAGTGCCATTTTTAAATTCATGGAAGGCAAAACAATAATAATCATAGCACACCATCTGGAAACAATAGTGAATTCAGATTATATTTATTATATTGATCACGGAAGCATACTGGAAGAAGGCACACCAGAATGTTTAATGAACCGCGGTACCAGATTCTATGATTTATACCTGAAAAATAAACTTTTAATATAAATCATCTACCACTATCTTTATCCGGTGACGGAATTTTAGAAAGTTTTCCTCTTACTTTATCCGGGTCATACCTTATATTAAGTTCTGACATTTTCTCTCTGTACGCATCTTCAAGGCTAAAGTTTAAATGATCAGCAATTGCAAGACAGGAGAAGAATATATCAGAGACCTCATTTTTTATCATTGTTAGAGATTTTTTATCATTTCCATTTATTATATTTTTCTCAAAATCCAGGTCTCTCCATAGAAATATTTCCATTAATTCATTGGATTCAATTGAGCAGTTCATTGCTAAATCTTTCAATGTATGAAACTTCCTCCAGTCTCTTTTATCAATAAACTCTCTTGCAATTTCCTGAAGCTCTATCAAATCCGACATAATTTTAAATGATATTGTATAATATATATTTATGTCAGAAATAGTAAAATTACATTGATGAATAGTACAATAGTCACTACCAGAGTGAAATGATATATAAATGTTTTATATTTATCTTATGTAATATTAATATTATTAACCTGTTACCATGTTTATGCATTAATCCAAGATTGAAATACTGAAGTTTACCTGGATAGTCATGTAATATACAATACAACAGACAGCCTAATAAAATTCAGCTATAATACAAACGCACTTCCTGATGGGACTTATAATATAACAGTTAAAACAATGCAAGCTGACGGGTTACTATCGTATAGTGTATAATTTAGATAACTATTTCTATAATTAATATATTATGGTATTAACTATGAAGGCAAATGAGGTATTAAACCTATTAAGAATTTCAAGAAAAACACTTCATGTTTATGCTTCAACAGGGAAGATAAGATTTACAGTTATGCCAAACGGTTATTATGACTATAGCAATGAAGACGTTTATAAATTATTGAACAGGGATGTCAAAAGAAAAACATTTATCTATGCAAGGGTATCAACAATAAAACAGAAGAATGATTTAAATAATCAGATAGAGCAGTTGAAGCAGTGGTGCTTTATGAATGGATATACAATAAATGCCATTTATTCGGATATAGCATCAGGGATATCTTTCGAGAAAAGAAAAGGATTCTTTGAGATGCTTGATGAAATTATAAACTATAAAGTAGAAAAGGTAATAATAACATACAGGGACAGATTGAGCAGAGTAGGATTTGATTTATTCAAGCATCTCTTTGAAAAGTTTGGCACTGAAATAGTTGTTATATCTGATATTGGAAGCACAAAACTGGATTCAGAGGAAATATTTGAGGATATAATTTCAATGCTTCATTGTTATTCAATGAAAATGTATTCAAAAAGGAAAAAAAGTTCAATAGAGGTTGGCTATGAAGGTAATCAGGACTGAACAGGTTTTTATCCGTGGTAATGGTGTAATATCTAAAATGTGCCATATATCAAAGAACCTGTTCAACCAGACAAATTATATCCTTAGAAACCAGTTCTTTAACCATAATAGAATGTCCTCTTACAAAGCTCTTGCAAAACAATTTGCAGAACCATCAGCTCTGGAAGAAAACAACAATTTTCAGAAACTGCCAGCACAGACAGCACAGTGGACCATTAAAAAGGTTAAAGAATCATGGACTTCATTCTTTGGAGCTCTGAGA
>JAKAAT010000064.1 GCA_021802205.1 Thermoplasmata archaeon | reverse complement strand
GGTATTGGTTCAAGGCCTGTTGACCAGGAAGGTACAGCGACTAAAAAGGTAAATCTTATTGACCATGGAATACTTAAGACTTACTTACATTCTTTCTCAACGGGAAAGTTATCTGGAAATTCCAGTACTGGTAATGCAGGAATAATGGATCCTGTTCCATGGCAGATTCACATGTCCGGTGGAAATAATGATATTGATGACATGATTCACGGAGTTAAGAAGGGGCTATTCATAAATAATTCCTGGTACACAAGATTTCAGGATCAGAACACCGGAACATTTTCCACCGTGCCACGTGATGGTGTATTTCTCATAGAAAATGGAGAAATAGCAGGTACAGTTTCCGGTATTAGGATTAGTGATTCAATACTGAATATATTACAGAACATTTCTGAGGTCTCAAAGCAGGAAAAATATGTAAAATGGTGGGATGAAATACACCCGTCTATCATGCCCTATGCACTTATCGAAAATGTAAATATTACAAAGGGTTTTTAATTTTCTTTCATTCTTTCAATAAAATTAAGATAAATATTAAGATATTCCATCCCTTTCTTTATTCCCCTGCTGATTTCCCGTATATTTATCTTATCCAGTTTTTCCTGAATTTCATCACTATGTTTGATACCTATATAGGGCACAACAGATTCTATAACCCTTGAGGAATAACCGGAACCCGCGAATACAGCCTGCATGGCTTCAATGATTGTTTCCAGATTATTGTATATATATTCCCTTGCTCCAGGATTTACCGCTGCCAGCATGTAATATCTTAATGAATCCTGTACCTTTATTTTTCTCGTTTTTATAGCTTCCTCTATCAAAGAGAAATTATTTTCGCCGGTAAGCATTGCCATAGCCTGGATAACCTTTACTTTATCCTCATCCTGATTAAATTCCTCCAGTTTATCCAGCATAATCTTTGCATCGTTATGTATAACAGCCATGGAGGTCAGTACAGCAAGCCTCATATTCGGGTCTGTGTCCATAATTGACTTTTCAAATCTTGAAAGCTCCTCTGCATATCCCTTATTTATTATTGCATACCTATTAGCCAGTATACCTCTTGTCAGTGATATATTGATATTTTCGTTTTCTTTTCTATCTCCTAGAACCTTCAATTTAGAGGATAGATATTCCATATTTGCCTTTAAAATATTGGTGCTTTCGGAATAAATGGTATACATAGAAAATAATTCATTTGATATTTCCCTGATTATAAGCGGGTCATTCAATTCCATAAACTTTTCGATCCTGTTCATGTAATCCTTAAATTCTATCTTCCCTGAGAGAAGGAAGGCATGTAAATCATTGATTATTCCGAAAATATCCTTATTGTCGAGTATGGCAATATTTTTTACAATGTTATCGTAGATGGAATCAGAATACATGACACGGTAAAATCCCGTTTCACTATCATTCAGCTTTATAAATCCATTGATGTCATCTATTTCAATGGATTCGGTATCAAAGAGCTGGCTCCTTGTTCCCGACGTATATTTCATTGTGAGTGGGATTTTCCACTGGACATTCTGTTTTTTTCCATTGAGAAGGAATCTATACTGATTCAATTTTATCTTTCCATTATCCTCATTGACTTCTATAACGGGATAACCCACATTCTGTATAAAGGATTCCATTACTCTCCTCACCGGTTGATCTGAAACTTTTGATATGAATTCCCAGAGGTCAGATCCAGATGCATTTTTATATTTAAAATTCTCAAGATAATCATGGATACCTTTTCTAAAAACTTCGTCCCTGACAAAGGCATTGATCATTCTAAGTATACTGCCTCCTTTTCCGTAACTAATCTCATCAAATATCTGTGAAATATCGTCAGGATGTTTTACCTCAACCTCAATGGGGTGTGAGTTTACCAGAGAATCACCTTCTAACGCCCCGGCAGTTTCTCCTATAAGAAAATCGGAAAACATATCGTAATCCGGCTCCAGTTCATTCATGGCCTTGTATGACATAAATGTAGCAAAACTTTCATTGAGCCATAGATCATCCCACCAATTCATTGTAACAAGGTCTCCGAACCACTGATGTGCCAGTTCGTGTGCTATTACTTCACCTACTGCCTTTTTTACCGAGGCACCTGTCGATGAGGATACATTTAAATAAATTTCCCTGAAAGTTAAGGCGCCCCAGTTTTCCATAGCACCAGCTGCAAATTCAGGAACAGCTATTAGATGTTCCTTGGGTAGTGGATAATCTATACCGAAATATTTCTCGTAAAATTCTATGGATTTTTTGGCTATTTCCAGTGGATAGTCAGATTCGGTCAAATGTCCTTTCTGTGCTGCAAGGATGATCTTTTTATCTTTTCCCATATTTATGGATTTCTGGTCAAATTTGCCTACACCTAGATATAACAAATATGTGGACATTACCGGTGTCTGCATGAATTTTACTACTTTCTTGTCCTCTTCCGTCTCGGAAGATTCAATGGGCATATTTGATATCGCATCAAGGTCTTTATTTATTCTTACTGTAATATCAAATGTTGCCTTGTACGATGGATTATCTATACATGGGAAGAATCTTCTTGCACCGGTAGATTCAAATTGGGTTGTAAACATATCGCCGTCCTTTGTTTTTGCAAGGTAAAATCCCTGTAATTCCTGTGGAATTTTCCCAGAAAAATCAATCTCAGCAATGGAATCCTTTGTTATGATGCCGTCCACAACTATCTCCTGGTTCTGCTTATATTCCTTGAAATTCTTAATACTGTTATTTACCTTAATTTTTTTTATGCTGAGATTTAGAGAATTGAGTATTAACTTTTCTTCATTGCCTGTAAAACGTATTATTTCATGGCAAGAATAGGCATATCTTTCACTGTCTATGTCAATATCTAAATTATAACTATAAATCTGCATGGTGCCATATCATATGGTTGCATATAATTTTTGCCAATGCATGAAAACTCGAAGGAAGCCGGTGCCGGTGTTTATGAATGATACCTATTTATTTTATACACGGGAATTTATAAAAATTTGTTTTGATATTCCGGAATCAATCGAATAAATCATAAAAGCATTGGATTTTCTTATATAGGTTTTTATGGATAAACATTGAATTCTTTAAATAACATTTTGTGATTTACACACATGACGGAAATAATTAACATGGATAATAATTACAGGGAGTCAATATTAAAATGCGCAGCGACTATTAAGGATGGTGGTACAGTTGTATTTCCCACTGAAACCGTTTACGGCCTGGGTGCCGATGCTTTCAATGCAGATGCGTGCAAAAAAATATTTGTTGCAAAGAATCGACCTGCAGACAATCCGCTTATTGTCCATATATCGAATATGGAGATGCTTGAAAAGGTAGCTTATATAGATAAAGATTTAAAGGAGAAAATGGAACATGTATGGCCTTCTCCTTTAACCCTGCTTTTGAAGAGGAAAAATTCTCTTCCGGATATAGTGACAGCAGGACTTGATACTGTTTGTATAAGATATCCAGATAACCGCATAGCACTGGATCTGATAGATGCATGCGGACCAATAGCAGCACCCAGTGCAAATATTTCAACCAGGCCAAGTATAGTGGACTCAGGAACAGCCATAAAGGAGCTGGATGGAAGAGTAGATATTATAATCGATGCCGGCAGGGTAAAGTACGGTGTGGAATCAACAATTATTAACTGCACGGTGAATCCTTACCGGTTGCTCAGAGCCGGAGCATTCACTGTTGAGGATATCAGGTCGATGATAGGTAATGTATATGTGGACCCTTTAGCCAAAGGATACAGTCAGTCCAGCGTAGCACTAACCCCTGGATTAAAATACAGGCATTATGCTCCGTCTAAAAAATTATTCCTTATAGAGAACGAAGATGATTTCATAAAATTTATATCTTCAGAGGAATCCAGGGAATTTCTTATTCTATGTTCAGCAAAAAACTCCGTATATGCATCTGAGAAGCCCATTATACTTGGCGATAACATTTATGAGGTGGCGTATAACCTGTTCTACGACTTCAGATTACTGGATGATTCTGAAAAAGAGTATGGTGTAATACAATCCTTTCCCGAAAATGGAATAGGGCTGGCTGTTATGAACAGGATACGCAAGGCAAGTTTCCTCATTGTGAAGGATAAAGAAAATATAGATAAAATAAATAGGGTGCTGAATGAAACTTGATAATTATCGGTTGAACTGGGAAGTTATACTTAAGAAAGAAATAGACTTTCTTTCGAAAAAATATCCAGATATAGATATAAGAGGAAGCTATGCAAGTATAATTAATCTTCTCAATGATAATAAAATAAGATCAAGGATCATACTTAACAAAAATGAATTTATTGGCTATGCATACGTAATGGACTCTGCTGATAAAAGTGACAGGCTTTATGCTGATATAGGTTTTATATCCTCAAAAAAGATCAATGATGAAAGGTTAAAGGAACTTTTTGACTGGCTGATTAGCATATCAAATGAATCAAAGAAAAAACTCATGCTGAATCAGATCTTCAACGGAAATGAATTGAGTACTAAGTACCTTGAAAAACATGGATTCAGAACTATTGTTAGGAAAAGAATGGTAATGGATCTGAATACCTATTCATACCGTAAGAATACTGAAGATTACGATATCAGTGGCATAGAAGGTCTCAACATGGACCTTTATTCTGATGCAGAATATGAGGCATTTAAATATACATCAGATAAATATCTGTTCAGCGATAAAAGGGAGGACAGGATTAAAACGGTAAAGAACCTTTTTAACGGAGAATATGGAGAAATTATTTCTGAAGTTTCGTTTATCATGAAAAATAAGGGTAGAATTAGTGGTGGGGTTGTCTGTTCACGACTTGGTTTTGACAGAGCATTCATAGTTTCCATATTTGTAAAACGGGCATACAGGAAAAAGGGTATGGGCAAATATCTTTTATTTACTGCACTCAATAGACTCAAGGCCCTTTCATTCCATTATGTATTTCTCTGGGTAAATGCTGAAAATTTTGCCAGAGATTTTTATTCACATTATGGATTTATATACGACGATTATCCAGATGAGGTGATATATTACCTGCCATATAAAAAATAAAATTTAATGAAAAATACAAATTAATATGGTATACTAAATAAACAAAAATTTAAGTCCATGTGATAAATCAGTTTATTATGGAATTGTTCAATTATGCCTATCTTGGCATTTTCGTAGTTGCCCTTGTTTATTTACTCACGAAAAACAGGGAATCTTTCCTTATAAAAATACTTGTATCTATCCCCGTGATGGCAGGTATGGTGTATTTTTCAGGATCATTTTATATACTTCCAATATACATTTTTTCACTCATGATAAGTACTTATCTTTATACAGTGTTCTTTTATTTTCCTTTCACCGTGGATTTTATCCTCATAGTAACGGCAATATTCGGCAATTTTATACCGGTAAGATATGTTTTTGCCGCTATTTCCATATCTATTCTACTGTCCATGTTCCTTGACAAGAATATGAAAAAATACGATTTGATGAACAATGAAAAAAAGGGAAAGGATATTAAAAGAGAAACTTACAGGGATTATTTTCAGATTTCAACTGGTATTGCTACAATTATAATATTTTTTCTGGATGGAATAAAGGGGAGATTGCTAATTCTGCTTGCTGTAATGTTAATATATTTGGCCGGGAATATTCTCTATCTCAATAATAAAAACAGAATAGCGGATCTGGTTTATCGTATGGAAAGGGAAGACACAAAACTGGGTCTTGGATCGATGTATCTTGCAGCCGGGTTTCTTCTTGTACTTTCCTTCACTAAATCGCTTCCTTTGATATATATTTCAGCATTCATGATAATGATAGGTGATTCGCTTGCCACTATACTGGGTATGAAGATCAGAAGTAAGAAGCTCTTTTACAATCGTAAAAAATCAATTGCTGGATTCATTTCAATGCTGATTCCATCATTTATATTTGGAATATTCTTCTTCATATACTTTTATTCTGCGATTTATGCATTAGGAGGCACATTTGCCGAATCCATATCAAATAGAGTTGCAGATGACAATATAACAATTCCAGTTTCTATTGTTATACTGCATTTTCTCATATCCATGATTTGAAATACCATTCTACAAACGCTTGATGTTAAAATATATATACCCTGTTGTATTTTAGACTTAAAGCGAGTGTGGTGTAGCCTGGCAACACGCGAGCTTGCCAAGCTCGTGCCCCGGGTCCAAATCCCGGCACTCGCATTTTGGATATTAATAGTATTCTTTATATATTGGAATTCATATTCTCTTAAGATAGATATGGAATGGCAAAAAATTTGTGCTGCAAATGAATTTGAAGGTGAAAACAGGAAGATGTTTGAAGTTAACGGTCATAAAATTCTTGTTTCCAGAATAGAGGGGAAACTCTATTCTATTGATGGATTATGTTCCCACATGGGAGGAGACCTGAGCAAAGGCCGCACTGAAAATAATAAGGTTATATGTCCGAAACATCATGCGGTATTTAACTTAGAAACCGGGCATGTGGAAAAAAATATTAACGGTTTTTTCAAAGCAATGACCAGAAAAGATGCTAAGGACCTCAATGCATACGAAATAAGGGAAAACAATGGAAATATTGAAATAAATATATAATAAGGAAATAAAAGCTTTTTCTATCATTTTTAAACGACGATTATGATTCTTCAGTAACGTTTTTATACAATTCTCTATTATATTACTATGTTTCCAGATAAATTTGAATACTATGCCCCGAAAAGCATAGAGGAGGCTGCAAAGTTTTTAAACGGGCATGAAGACGCGAAGATTCTTGCCGGAGGCCAGAGTCTTATACCGCTTTTGAAATTGAGATTCACATCCGTGCCGGAGATCGTTGATATAGGTAGAATAAGAGGGCTAGATGAAATAAAACTCCGTGGCAATACCCTTGAAATCGGAGCAATGGCAAGAACTGGAGAAATTGCTGACAATGTTTCTATAAGAGGTAAATTTCCTGTCCTGAGCGAGGCTGCAGGTCATATAGCTGACCCCCTGATCAGAAATATGGGAACGATAGGTGGGGATCTCTGCCATGGAGATCCGGCCAATGATTTTCCTGCAGTGATGCTTGCGCTGGATGCTGAATTTGAAATTTCCTCTGCAGATAGAAAAAGAACAGTAAAGGCTGAGGATTTTTTTCTGGATACCTTTGCCACGGCACTTGAACCAGGTGAAATACTCACTAAAATTAAAATTCAGGACACTGGTTCATCGGGAAGGTATATGAAATACAAGAAATATGCCGGTGACTTCTCAATTCTGGGTATAGCAGTGAATCTGCTGTTGGATGGAAAAGAGGTAAAAAAGTGCGGCATAGGATTAACCAACTGCGGTGCCACTGCCCTGAAGGCAAAGGAAGCTGAAAAGTTTCTGGAAGGAAAGGAAATCAGCGATGAAAATATCGCAAAGGCTGCAGAGCTATTATTAAAAGTTGCAGATTTCATGGACGACGATAATGGAAGTGTAAAGTTCAAGGAAAAACTACTCAAATACCTTTTTGTAAAGGCGGTAAAGGGAATAGGAGGTGTACATAAATGATGGTTAATATAAAGGTTAATGGAAAGGAATATAAGAAGGATGTGGAACCCAGAACACTGCTGGCAACATTTATCAGGGACGACCTGGAAATGACAGGAACACACATAGGATGCGATACAACTAACTGCGGGGCATGCACTGTTCTGATGGATGGAAAGGCCGTAAAATCATGTACGGTACTGGCTGTCCAGGCGGACGGGCACGAAGTAGAGACCATAGAAAATGAATCAGATAAAGAACTCAGCATTGTAAAGGATAGCTTTGTGGAAGAGAACGGCCTGCAGTGTGGTTTCTGCACTCCTGGTATGATAATGACCAGTCTGTACATGCTCAGAAAAAATAAAAATCCCAGTGATGACTACATTAAAAGTAACCTAGCAGGAAACCTCTGCAGATGCACAGGTTATGTATCCATAATAAATTCCATAAAAAAAGCCAGTGAAAAAATAAACGGAGAGAAGGTGGTGGCAAAATGACATACCTCGAAAGATTTTCCAGTGGGAAGGGAAGATACCTTGATGATATAAGGCTGGACAACATGCTTTATATGTCACTTGTTCGAAGCCCCTATGCAAGGGCAAAAATTAAGAGTGTAGAAGGTGGTTTAACCTCAAAGGATTTAAAGGCATATTATACCATGTCTGAAGGGGAACACAGAGAACCGGTACTTGCCATTGACGAGGTAAATTATCAGGGTCAGGCAGTTGCCGCTGTATTCGGCAAAAACAGATACGAAAGCGAGGATTTGCTATCCACAGTAAATGTGGATTATGAACCTCTTGAAGCAATATCAAGTATTGACGACGCAAAGAAAAAGGCACCTATTTATCAAGATAGGAAGGATAACATTCTTGCTGTGGAAGATGTTGGAGTAAAATTCAGCGAAAAGGATATTGATTATGATATCAAGGTTACTGATACAATACTTCTGGATCGTGTATCTGCAAATCCCATGGAGACAAGGGGAATAGTTGCAGATTACAGAGACGGGATACTGAATGTGTATTTACCGTCACAGTCCATAGTGAGATCCAAATCGGGAATAGTAAAATCCCTGGGACTTCCACCTGAGAAGGTTCGTGTATACTTAATAGACAATGGTGGAGCATTTGGTGTCAAGGCGTTATTTTATCCTGAATATATAATTGCATGCTATGCTTCAATGAAGTTTGGAAAGCCAGTAAAATGGCAGGAAACCAGAACGGAACATTTGCAGGCATGCCACGCAGGAAGGGGTGTTCAGGGTATTTTGACACTATA
>JAKAAT010000011.1 GCA_021802205.1 Thermoplasmata archaeon | reverse complement strand
GATTTCAAATTTAATTGAAGAGCTGTTCTATGCAATTCCTCATTTAGACCTGCATACTGGGCTATAAAATAACTGAAAGCCCCTGCAAAGGCAGATCCGAATGAAATTTTAAACGACTCAAATAAATCTATGGTGCTTTTGCCTATAATTCCTCCGGATGCAAGTATCAGAGCAGTGATTATCCCATCTGAAAGGCCAATACTAACCGGGAATATGTATTTTTTATTCATTTTATTATATGCTTTCCGGTAATAACCTCATCTATGGAGTGTATAGCACAGCCCATATCCTCTATAACCTTTACAAGATAATTATAATTGATATTTAATCCTTCAACCGTTATACTGGTTCCCATGGTTTCCATATCCATTTCTGTAACAGTTATCTTCACAGCATCCACACCAGGTACCTCCTCTATGGAACCTGCAAGTTCCGTGAGTGTTGGCCTGTTTAATCCCTTATCAACGTCCAGTAAAATCCTTCTAAGATTCATAAGTTTTTCAAACCTCGAAGCAATTTGGCTATTAGCCATATTCTTCCATTTATATCATTATATAATTATTATTTATTAACCTTTTCTGATTTTAGCAGAGAAAATACAATTCTGCTTTGATTTATATACAGATCCAGTTTTATAATAAATATAATAAATCCTATGTATTTCAGATCAGGGATACTATTATAATTATCAATATGAAGGCAGCTATCATGTATGTAATATAAGCGGATATTCTGCTGTTCATGATTTTATATGCTGTAAATTTAGCAAACTTTCTGTATGCCATAGCAATATTTATCATGATCATCCAGAATACATCAACAGTTTCTACCCTGTTTTCATCTGTACTGGTGGTTCTGAGTATCCTTTTAAGTATGAGTCTTATGTTGTTTGAATAGGTAAACGAATTGTAGTACTGGTCATTCTCAACCCCACCGTTCCACCTGTGTGCAATTCTTGCCTTTGGTTTTCCGAAGACTAGGAAAACAATTGTCGTAAATACCGTTAAAAGTATAAGAATATACAGAGGAGTTATGAGCCCGAAATCAGAAACACCGAGACGTGATTCGATCATAAGACCATTGAACACAAGAACAGAGGGTATGCCGGATATATAGTTCTTTCCAATAATCAGGAATGACATGGCAAACAGAAATACAAGAGTGATTCCGGTTCCGAGTATTGTATAATTCTCCAGATTTTTTCCGCTGGATCTCCTGTGACTATCGGTGAAATAGAAAATTTTCAGCATTGCAGCAGTGGCAAATCCCTCTCCCATAGCAATCAGGGAACCGGCTATAATCGACGCAATCCCCAGAGGGCCATATAGGTAGGCACCCATGAAAAAAGACTCTAATATCATCCAGATCCCTAGGCCGCCCAGTGATGGAAACAGCCCGGAAAGTGAGGACATTGCAAAAAATTTACCTGCCTGATTTACAGTATCCTTACCTCCCGTAACCGCACTGAAATACTCAACTCCTGTATGACCAATGGATATGAACAGCCCTGTTTTTGCTATGGAATGTGCCATGGCAAAGATGGCAATGGAAATCAGGACAAACTCTTTTAACACACTATCATTGACAGCAATGAATAGCCCTATTGCAGCCATCAGCACTCCATTATTTTCTATGGTACTGAAACCGCCGAGAGATTTCATATTTTCAGAAATATACGCATAGAGCGCACCGAATAGTACGGAGATCACACCTATAATAATAAATAGTATACCAATGTCAATGGAAACTGGAGAAAGAATAGCTATTTTCAATATTCCGTATACACCCATGAGAGTCATTGTTGCACTGAAAATTGCAGATGAATTGGCTGGGGCACTTCCATGTGCTATGGGAAGCCACTCACTTATCATGAAGGGCGTCAATCCCATTTTAGACATAGCCCCTATGGCAAATATGAGCAGGACAACATCACTGGAAAGTCCAGTAAAATTAAATGTACCGGTATAGTAATATGAAAGCACTGCAGCGGTTATAATCAGTACAGTGCTTATTTCTGAGAACAGCATGAATATATATGCTTCTATATCGTTTCTCTTGTTTATTGCCACGGTTAAATAGGCAGGTATGGACATAATTTCCCAGCCTGTTATGAAAACCAGGAAATTATTTGCATACAGAATTGTCATCATACCTGCTATGGTCAATATGAACAGTGGAGCAAGCCATCTTCCATATTTCTTTGAATATGAAATGGAAAATACAGATGTTATTATCCACACTATGGCTGCTATCAGGTAAAAGTACGTTATGTAATCAAAAATTTTGAATGTGAAAAGGAAAAACAGAATAGAAGCTATAGCAGTAATTATGTAACCGGCAGTTCTATATCTTATGGAAATTAGAGAAGCAAGGAAAACAGCTATGAGCGGTATATAGTAATATATCATTTTTTATCCCTCGCCTCTATTATTGCTTTGAGGATCGCTGCCGGTGTCGGTGGGCATCCTGCAATATGGATATCATATTTCTCCATGGCACCTCTACCAATAATGCCGCCAGACAACGCACACGCACCAAGCCCTATGACAACTTTCGGTTCCGGCATGGCATCATACGCCTCCTGAAGAACCCTCTCCATCCCCTCTGTATGAACTCCCATAACAACCAGAGCATCGGCATGCCTGGGAGTATTTGCCATGAAAATTTTGAACCTGCTGGAATCATACTGTGGGGAAAACAAGGTAGTGAATTCAACATTGCAGGCACCACATGTTCCAGAGTCCACAGGATAAAGATACAGGGATTTTTTGAATATATTCGGAATCGCTTTCTCTACAGAATAGGTATCCTGATTTCCTGTTGGATCCAGATCGCACTGCCTGCAGAATATGCATTTATCCATATCCCATTTTCCATCCCTGAGTGCTTCCGTGGGGCAGTTATAATCACTCATCCCCTCCAGTACAGAGGGATACATAACCCTGTATTGATCCAGTTTCTCGGTTTGTATTCTCTTTCTGATGCCATTGATGAACCAGTTCACTGAAACTTCACCTCCAGTTCCGATATCCAGATGCCGAAGCTCTCCCATACAAAAAAGAAATCGGTGAAAATATTCTTATTCCTCAGTGCAGATCTGAAATTCCGAATATTAAGGTATGAGGGCGGTGACATCTGTATATCAGCCAGCTTGCCCTCCTTTATTTTTACATAATAGAACAGGTCTCCGGCAGGTGATTCTATCCTGGCAGTACCATCACCAGAGCCACTCAATTCCATCTTATTTTTTCTGAAAATCCTTTTAACACCGTACGATTCTATTATATTTATAGATTCAAATATTTCTTCTGCCCTCACCAGAAATCTGGAAAATGTATCACCATCCTTTTCAAGCACAGTATTAAATTTTCCATATATGAGAGACTTAGAATCTAATCTGGCATCATATCTGAAATTTCCAGCACGGGCAGCGGGCCCAGTAGATATCGGATTTAATACAATCCCGTTTTCCTGTATCCTATCAAGGAATATTTTGGAAGAAAGCAGACCTTCATAGATGGACCTGAACTGTTTCTCAACGGTTCTGAGTGATATTCTGGAAAAATCCCCTTCAATAGAGTTTATGCGGTTTACAGAAAAATAATATCTATGTGCGAAAGCACCGGAAATTATTCTTGCAACCTCCTCTCTCAAAAGGAGAAGCTGTTTTTCCGGCACGGCAAAGCCTGCAGATTCACATAACCCTTTTATTACATCAATATTGGATCTTATCCTTTCAAGTTCAATTTCTACAATTCTTGCATCATTTAAATCATCATTCTCAATATTCAAAGCGTCCTCTACGGCAAGGGCATAAGCTATGCTGTGTGATGCTGAATGAAACCCATTGATTCTTTCTACCTTTAGCATGGCATCTGAAATACTATCACCGATTATGCTGATATTTCTATTTTTAAAACCGGAGTTTATGATAACATCTCTTATGGACTCTCCAGGCGTAAGGATCTGGAAATTTACTGATTCCCTCAGTCCGCCTGCTGATGGCCCATAATTGAAATATATTTCCCCCTGGGTCTTTTCTTCATTATCATTTTCTTCTTTATCTGCCTCTGTAAGTGTTGATGTGTAAACATCGTATTTTTCTGTTCTTCCTACATACCTTCCGGTTTTGTCTCCGAATTCATAATATTTCATGATACACCACCAGGAATACAATTCCTATGAATACAGATATTATTGCTGCTATAAGGGGTATAGCAGTATTAATTCCAGACTGGCTGTATTCTGATTTGCCCCTGAACAGCATTTTTGATACATTGAAATTTATTGATACAAAAGCGAGGAACAGTGAAAGTACTATTATACCGAACTGTGCATAGAAATGTATGGATAGCACTGAGTAAAGTATAAGGAATTCACCAAAGAATGTTCCGAACGGGGGAGTTCCAGTTACGGCAAAGGATGATAGGAGCATAGAAGCGGCACTCGCTTTATTTCTTATTAATCCACCAACACCATCAATTGATTTTGTCCCTGACATCTCATAAACATTTCCTGAGGAGTAAAATGCACCGGCCTTACCGAAGCTGTGTGAAAGTAGAAGTAGAAGGGAACCCACGAGCCCGGCGAAGGTAAACGTGCTCAAACCTATGAGCGCTATGTTCATATTCTCCATTGTTGAATATGCAAACATTCTCTTGTAGTTTTTCTGATATCCGAGGAATATAGCTGCAAAAAGTACTGAAATGGTTCCAGCCCAGACGAATACTTCCCGCATTGGATATATTTCGTAAATTCTGTAAAGCACATACAGTGCTACAGGCAGTAATACTCCGGAGAACATTGCACTAACGGGAGCAGGGGCCTCGCTATGGGCATCGGGAAGCCATGTATGTACGGGAAAAACACCCACCTTCGTGCCGAATCCTACTAGGGCAATTCCCACGGCAAGCCTTACAGCTAGGCTGTCTTTGATTCCTTTAGATAGAATTACCGTAACTGTAAGTGTTCCGAAGGCGTAGTATATTAGTATAACAGATATGAAAGCAAATGTTACACCAGCTGAGACTATAATTATGTACCTCCATGTTGCCTCCAGTGATATATCGGATTTCTCTGTGATCAGGAGTAGCGCAGATGATATTGTGGTAGTTTCTATTCCCACCCACATGAAACCATAATTGTTTACCATGAGGGCAAACTCCATGGCAACATAGAAGAATCCCATGAGCATATAATAAACATTTTCAGAAATTCCCTTATTCTTCACATTATGGATATATTTTCTGGAGTAGATCAAGGACATAAGATAAATGGAGCTCACCATCAGAATGAATATATACGTAATATGGTCAATGAAAAAGAATCCGGAATCAGATAAATTAAAGTAAAGTGGAATAAGCAGGAACATTTCAATAATTGCCGCTATTATGCTGGTTATCTTAATATTTTTATAGAATCCCATTGCAATCAGAGGTATAATCAGTATGAGTATTTCGTAAATCATCCTCTCAACTCCTCCACCGGTTTATGCTCGGTTTTCTCTATGCTGATAATTGAAAAAATTACAACCAGTATTAGCACATCCAGAAATACACTGCTTTCTATTATTATGGGAACGGGAAGAATAAAGGTGCCCATGAGTATCAGGGAATTTTCTTCCTCTATGTAACCCAGTATCTGTGCAATAGTTCTCCTCCTGGATGCAATAATAAAGAGCCCCTGGAAGAACAGTAACATGGGAAATAGAATGATATTGCTTTCAGGAAATATGCGTGAAACTATATGAATAAAAGATATTGAATATACTATAAATATGGAAACAACAATAAATGCAAGATCCACAAGGAGATAGTAAGTGGTAGGAAGCTTCGATTCGTATAAATAATTTTTATTCTTGGGTATCTTCGCTGCAAGGAAATATGTGACCAGAAAACTTCGCAACAGTATAACAAGTACTGCCAGAATGAAAAATGTATACTGTTTCAGCTCTATACCTAGAAGTATTGCTATGAGGGCAATGAGGAATGACTGAAATGCCTGTGTCATGACCATGGATCTTAAATATTTATTGCTCTGAATGTAAAATCCTGTAACTACAATGAGTGCTGCAAGCAGGTATATTACCGTAAAAACTATATTCATGCGATCACCTCAGTAAGTATTAAAAATAGTATTGAAAATGTGAATGCTACTGCAAGATAGTCTATGACCTTGAACAGGCGCAATTTCGCCAGGGATGTATCAACTATCAGTACAATTATTATGAGGAAGATCCATTTACCAAACATTACAATAGCATTGAGGAAAAATAAGGGAAATGTATTGAACATTCCCCACGGAATAAGGAATACATTGATTAACACTGACCCGAGAAGATACACTTTCATATAGGATGACCATTTGTTTACTGCAAGTGCCTTTCCACTGTACTCATAATCTATGCCAGAATCAATCATACCCATTTCCTGGTTTCCCTCACTCTGTGTTGGCATCTTTCCGAATTCATACATAAATATCATGAAAAATGCAAACACTGCGAAGATATGTACAAGGCTAAGGTTGGAAAGTGGATGGCTGATAAGATAATGATTTGTTGTGTATGGATTGTTTGTGCCGCTTATCAGTGCCACTGCGAAGAATACTGTTATAAGTGTACCTTCACTGAAGAAGTTGAAGGACATGAGCCTTGATGCCCCCATGGAGGAGAAGTTGCTGCCTGAATCCATTGTCCCTATTATTTTTATGAATGCAGCCAGGGAAAATAATATTGCACCGGCAAAGAAATCACCTGACGCGGTAAAAATTATGGGTTTTGTCATGAATACAGGTATAATGAGGGCTATGAGCGAATATATGCCGAATGCCATATAAGGTGCGTATAAGAATAATCTGGAGGAATTTTCAGTAATTACAGTCTCCTTTTTCAGTAACTTGAATATATCATAATATGGCTGGAATATGCTTGGCCCTCTCCTTGATTCAACATTTGCCTTGAACTTTTCAAAAATTCCTATAAGAAGTGGTGAAAAAAGAACAACGAATAAGTACTGCGAAAGCGTCTCCAGGATTAACTCTAACATTTTAACCACCAGTAGGCGTCATCAGCGCACTGCATTATGGAGACGTCATTCCTATACTGAATGATTCAGGAATATTTAAATTTTAGTTTCTAAAGTTGATAATTGAAGACGCAATGTGTCAAATTTTATGAATAAAACACTGTTGAATCGTACAATATCTGCGCCAATCATATGCCGAAATAGTAAAAAATCCTGCTTTGACAATTTTATATAACACTAGCGCTTAGGAGCCGGGAACGTGGTTAGAATATTAAGCATTAAGTAAAATCCATAAATATGGTGTTAATACCCATATCAACTGGAATTACAAAAGCAATAAAAATTATAATCTGTTTTTATATTCTGCTGCCTTTTTGAATAATGGTTCAGGGCAATTGAATACTGTTGGTTCATTTGTCAATTTTAGTTTATTTGATAAATAATATTGAATAGATGCTATTTCATCTCCATTTGATATGTATACCTTTATTTTATTATTCAGAAAATATATTCCTGGCCCACCTATTCCCGGTAATATTATAGAATTCACTTTTTCTTTCATCAATGATTCTAACAGAGGGAGACCACCATCCTCCTTTATTTCTATTGACGGATTTTTATAAGTTTTTATTAAATCATACCTGTTTCTGTCGTTTGATATTTTATATATATGAACTTCACTGGCCTTTCCGGGCATATCTAAATTTCTTCCTGTAGCGGGCACTGCCAATATTTCCATAGGCGCTAATGTAGACTATTTATATAAAGGTTTTATAATTCTCATGAAATTATTTTCCTATAAATGACCGACTATTCCATGCTAAAATTTAAGAAAATCTCTATTTTATTATGCTGGATGAGTATATTATTATCGGAGTCACTTTTCTCCAATAATATCTATAATAAAGAAAATTATCATTGACGTAAGCGCTTGCCGCGTAGAATGTCTTTGAATTATTCTTAATCTGATAACATATTTCATCATCCTGAGATGATACTGCATTATTAGATTCCCGTCCCCTCATAATTTTCCAACTCCAGTAAGCGTTTCTTTACAGATAACCCACCACCGTAGCCGCCTAAATCGCCATTGCTTTCAATAACTCGATGGCATGGTATGACAAGTGCAATAGCATTTGCACCATTTGCATTACCCACTGCACGAATGGCTTTTGCATTATTTATGCTCTCTGCCAATTGCGAATAGGTTGAGGTAGACCCATATGGAATTTCCATCAATGCATTCCAGACACTTTTCTGAAAATCTGTCCCTATCACTAATAATGGAATGTCAAATTCCTTCCTGTTTCCGGTCAGATATTCATCAATTTGTTTTCTGGCTTCTGTTAAAGTTTCATCATTTTGTTCTAAAAAGTCGGCTTTAAGACCAGTTTTTATCCTGCTATCAACAGATATTCTCATTTTTCTATATCTAAAATCAAGCAGGCAAAGGTGGTCCTCAAAAGAACCCAGTATCAGTTCTCCTATTTTTGTTTTATAATATTGGATATTGATATAATTCATAACGTTATATAGCAAAATACCATATATTAAAGCTTCTTAATGTTTAAAAATATAGTAATGACTATTTCTTCAATTTTCTCAGAATAATTATATAGTAAAATCTACTTTACTTTTATGAAGTTTGCCGTACTTATTGGCTGGAATGGTTCTGTTATACAGTCCTTTTTGAGGGCAGCTGAGGAAACCGGAAACGAGATAGAGATAAAATATCCAAGACTTGATCCTGTAAACTCTCAATTCGTTGATTTTATTAAGAATGCCGATGCAGTTTTTATACATCATTTTTCAGGAGAGAACATATACAGCAATATCTTGGAAGATATTGAATCTGTAATCAAAAATAAAAAGAATGTTATTGCCATAGATCCAATACTCAGCAGTTATTCCACAGTAAGCAAATATGTTGAGGAAAAAGTATCTAATTATTATTTCTACGGTGGGTATAAAAATATCAAAAATATGATACTATTCATCGAAAGCCTGAACGATGGCTGCAAATATCAAGATCCAGTAGAAATGCCTTTCTCGGGTATATATAACTACGGCAATCAAGATTATTCCAGGAAGGCCGGTATACTATTCTACCGCACAGCGTGGGTGGATAACGATACCGGCATTGTGAAGTCTATTATTAATGAACTGAACAGCAGAAAAATATCGGCAATCCCTGTGTTCACAAACGGATTCGGGGATAAATCCAGAAATATTAAAAGTGCCGAGGAATGCATTCACGAGTATTTTTATCAGGATGGAAAACCTGCTGTAGATGCGATTATTAACTTACTCTCATTTTCACTGATTAAAGACGAGGACAAAACTACACTTATGGAACTGGGTGTACCGGTTTTCCAGGGTCTTATTTACTATTATAAAGAGGAAAAAGAATGGCTGGATTCTTCTGGCATGGATGTAGTTTCAACAATAATGAGTGCAATGCTTCCAGAAATGGACGGCACAATAGAGCCAGTTCTAATAGGTCTTATTAAAAAGATATATGATCGCGGTACCGTATACAGGGAGCTTGTCCCGGTTAAGGATCAGGTAAGTTATATGGCTGGAAGGATCAGCAAATGGATTGACCTCAAATATAAGAAAAACAGCGATAAAAAAATCGCTATCATACTTCATTCAGGATCCTCATTCAAGGATCTTGAGGCTAATATCGGAACTGCAACAGGGCTGGACACACTTAATTCCATTTCAAACATAATGCAGCTACTGACATCCAATGGCTACTCTACAGATTACGTTCCCGAGGATGGAGAATCACTGATAAAGACAATCATGGAGAGGAAAGCGATTCCTGAGGGTAAATGGACTTCTGTTGAAGATATAAAAAATAGAGGTGGTTCAGTCTATAGTATGCCTGTTGACCAGTACAGCAAATTTTTCGAAGAACTTCCAGAAGATTCTAAAGATCAGATCTTATCCAGATGGGGCGAGCTGAATAATGAAAGGGATTATATGCTCAAAGACGGGAAAATAGAGATACCCGGAATAATTTCTAGCAATATCTTCATAGGAATACAGCCAAAGAGGATAACCTTTGCAGATAATGACAATAGCATCAGGACAATACATGACTCACTGACACCTATAACACACTACTGGCTTGCGTTTTATAAATGGATTCAGGAGATATTCAGAGCCGATGCTATTATCCATGTAGGAACCCATGGTACTTTGGAATTTACTCCGGGAAAGGGTCTTGGTCTCTCACCTTCAGACTTCCCGGAAATTTCCATTGGAGAAATCCCCAATCTATACCTTTACTCAACAAATGTGCCCGGTGAGGGAATCATCGCAAAGAGAAGAAGTTATGCTGTATTACTGGATTATATAACACCACCTACAGCCTATGATGAGGTTCCTGAGGAAATAAAGGAGCTCGAGGATCTAATAGATGACTATGAAGAGACCGAAAAAGCCGAAAACAAACCAAGAGAGGGCATGATACTGGATAAAATCCAGAAACTTTCAGATAAAATAGGATTATCCATAGACTTCGGGGATTCACATAAGGCCACCCATGAAATAGAGCATAGATTAAATCTTTTCAAGGATTCTGTGGTTACTAAGGGCCTTTACGTATATGGAAAGGAGCTGGAAACAGATGATATAAAGGATTATGTTATCACTGCAACCCGCTTTGACGAATCTTTATATAAAAATAAGGGTAAAGAAACAGCAGAGACGATAATAGATGGGTATCTGAACAACGGTGGTGAGCTGCCGGCGCTTGAGTCCGGAATAATCGAGAAATTAAAATATTCTCCAGAAAATGAGAGAAACAGTCTTTTATCGGCTCTGAATGGGAAATATATAGAACCGGGAGTATCAGGTTCTCTTACAAGGGGAAGATACGATGTGCTCCCATCAGGTAGAAATTTTTATGCTGTTGATCCATTTAAAATCCCCAGCCACTCTGCCTGGCAGGTAGGTGTTGTACTTGCAAACAAACTCATTGAAACTGAATATAAAAAAGAAAATAAATTCCCCGAAACAATCGGATTCGTTCTCTGGTCAACGGATGCATACCGTTCAGATGGCGAACTCATCTCACAGATACTTTACACACTGGGCGTTGAGCCTGTATGGCAGGAGGGAACAAAAAAGGTCAAGGATGTTAAGCCCATTCCTATGGATATACTGAAAAGACCGAGAATTGATGTAGTTGTGGAATCCAGCGGAATAGTCCGTGATAATCTTTTCAATATAATAGAATTAATAGATATGGCTGTAAAAAAGGTATCGGAACTTGATGAGGATGAGGACAGCAACTTCATTATCAAGCATCACAGGAAATACAGACATCTCGACAGAATATTCTCATCAAAGCCCGGATCATACGGTTCCGGTGTGAATAATGCCGTCGAATCCTCCAAATGGGAAAAGGAAGAGGATTTAGCGGAGGTATTTACTGAATGGATGGGCTATTCTTATGGTAAGAACAATTTCGGAAAGGAATCCAGGGAACAGCTTCTTTCAATATCAAAGGATATAGAGACCATTATACATAAAAGGGAAATAGATGAGATTGATATAAACGACGATTCCTGCAATTACTCATATGCTGGAGGGTTCTATCTGATGGCTAAAAAGAGCGGGTCAAATCCGTCACTGATGTTCGAGGATACATTTAATCCAAACAAACCAAAAGTAAGGACAATGAAGGAAGAGATAGAGCGTACAGCTATAGGAAAGTTGCTGAATGAAAAGTGGATTGATGCCCAGAAGAATTTCGGATACAGGGGTGCTACGGAAATGCTTAAAAAAATCGAGCATCTCTACGGATGGGGAGCCACAACTGGAATGGTCAACGATAATATTTTCAACAACATAGCTGAAAAATTCATCATGGATGAAAAAATGAAGGAATGGTTCAAGAAGGAGAATCCATGGGCGCTTTCAGAGATCACATCGAGAATGATAGAGGCATATAAAAGGGATATATGGCATGCCAGTGAAGAAATGAAGGAGAAACTGGAAAAAGAGTATATGGAAATCGAGGGTGAAAATGAATGAGAACTTATGATTTTCCGTTTTCCGCCATTGTGGGCAATGATGATATCAAACTTGGCTTGATAGTTAATGCAATAGACAGCAGAATAGGTGGATTACTGATTACAGGTCCCAAGGGCATAGCAAAATCAACAATGGTAAGGTCATTATCATCTGTATTGCCTGAAATAAAGGCCGTGAAAGGCTGCAGATTCCACTGCGACCCGGATGGTGAACTATGCGATGAATGCATTGAAAAACAGAAAAAGGGGAAACTGGAAACAGAGGAAATGAAGATCAGGATAGTGAATCTTCCGAACAGCACAACCCTGGACAGGGTAGTTGGTTCACTGGATATCTCACATGCAATAAAGGGTGAATCTGTACTCCGGGAGGGGCTGATAGGTGAAGCAAACCGTGGAATTCTTTACATAGATGAGGTTAACCTGCTGGATGACTCCATAGTTGATTCCATCCTGGATGCAGCAGCCTCCGGTGTAAATATAGTTGAGAGGGAAGGCGTGTCATACATTCACCCTGCTCGATTCATACTTGTTGGAACAATGAATCCGGAGGAAGGTGAACTCAGGCCCCAGTTGCTGGATAGATTTGGGATTTCCGTAGAGGGAAGAATGCCGGAATCACCTGAAATTCTGCTTCAAATATCAGGCAGGGTTGAGGAATTTGATGCAAATAAATCAGAATTTATCAGTAAATTTGAAGATGATGATATAAAGATTAAATCAAGGATAATGAAAGCCAGAGATATACTTCCATATGTTACAATCAGGAGAGAATTTTTGATGTTCATAGCGGATACAGTACTGAAAAATTCCCTGAGCAACAGAGCGATGATAAGTTCAGTAAAAACAGCAAAAGCCATCGCGGCATATAACGGCAGAAAGGATGTAAATGAAGAAGATTTAAAGAAGGCGTTAGAGTTTGCTCTCAATCACAGGATCAAAGAGAAGGGAAATAGCAAGCCAGATTACGACTATAATGATCCTGATAATAAGCAGAATAATGAAGATAAGGAAAACATGAACTCAAAACAGAAAGATCAGGATAACCAGAGTAATAATGACAATAAATCAGGAAACGGTGTAGGTGCAGATAAGGATAAACAGGATAAGAATTCCAAAAAAGATCAAATAACAAAAATACAGGTGAAAACAGAAAACAGTATGGAAACACGGACTTCGGGTAGATCGGGAATCGCCAGGCAATACAAACACCGTGGGAAAAAATCTGGAAACCATATTGATATGAGATCATCGCTCCTGAATACATGGACTTCTGGTTTCACAGAAATAAATAGCAGTACTGTAGTTCTCAACGATTCATTTTCATCAGGTGCTGTTCCATTTATAATAGCCATTGATTCCAGCAGGTCGATGAATTTTAGCTCCAGAATAAAGCTGGCAAAGGACTTTTCAGATATGCTGCTTAAAAAACTATATCTGATGCGTAGCCGTGTAGCATTGCTAACATTTTCTGGCCAGCAATCAAAACTTGTAATGAATTTTTCAAGAAACTTCACATCTTTAAGGAATCATATAAACAATATAAAGAGTGAAGGAAAAACTCCACTTTACGATGCACTGAAAGAAATATACAATCTATCTACATTTGAAAAATTCAGGACAATCTCTTTACTCATATCTGATGGAAGAGGAAATGTGTTTCCAGGAAATCCCCAGAATGACCTTGAGGACATCTCCAGAAAAATAAAGAAAGTATCAAAAATGTATATAATAGACAAAAATGACAATAGATTTCTTCCCACTTATAACAATATAATCTCTGAATACTCTGGTGCTACCATTATAAACGATCTTAAAAACATATCAATTAACTGAAATTGCCTTAGAAGATACAAATATTAATAATTTATTTATTGAATAACGCAAGTGATACTTGTGGGAGATAAAGTTATTTTCGTGCTGGAAACCGGAAGAGAAAATATGGCTAAATTGATGGCAAATCTCGGAGTGGGTGCAAAGATGAATGAGTATGATAAAGACTTAGTTGTGGAGATGATTTTCCTGACCCCGCAGTTTCTGTTCTAAATAAAGATCAGGTTCCCTACAAGCCCATACTTGATACATTCAGTAAAACGAAAAAACCATGAATAAAAATCATAGCATGCGAGACTGAAATGGCAAATGTTGGTTTAACCAAATATGAAATCGAATATGGTCTTGTGACGATTTTGCTTCAGTAGATGGACTCTATGTTCTTAAAAAGGTGAAGGAATAATCCGAAACTTTCAGGATTTAAAAATTATAATTACTATTTAATAAAAAAGAATTTTACAATAATTTGTTTTATGTCATGATATCAGCACCGCTATCAGGCTCTTCCAGTGACATATTATCGGTTTCTTTTGACTTATATATAACACCTAGGGCAATCAATATAAAGAGCAGAGTAAACACAGGATAAAGTGCATATTCTAGAGTACCCAGAAGGTCGGAAACATAAGGAGCTGGACCACCGATAAATGAATTCCCGTACTGATAGCTAGCTGAGTTTCCTGAATACCTTACCGTTGTGGGAAATATTTCGGAAATCATGGCTCCCATTGGAGAGTAACTCAATCCATGGGCAACTGCGAACAGTGACAGGAATATAATGAAATAATCGGTGCCCACAAGATATATTGAAGGAAATAGAACAATAAGAGCAAGGAAATTGGCTCCGGCGATAATCACTCTTCTTCCTCTTTTATCAGATATCTGGCCCCCCACGAATACAAATATTATATCCAGTATGCCGAATATAGCAGTCCCAATTAGGCCAACCAGTACAGTAATTTTTCCTGTAGTCTCAAACAGTACCGGTAGAAGCGAAATTGCAAAATAGAAGAAATTCCCAGAAGACCCAGCAAGCAGTGTTCCGACGATGACTTCCTTCCAGTGTTTGGTAAATAATTCTTTTTCAGGAGATTTTAAAATCCTGTTCTTTTTCTTTTCTGCTTCGAATACAGGGGTTTCCTTGACTTTCAGTCTGATAAATACTCCCACTATAACTATTACGAAGCTTGCCAAGAACGGAATTCTCCATCCAATAGTATCCATAAAAGAAGCCGGAAACAGATAAACCAGTGGTATGAATATTGCTGTGCCCAGCAATAGTCCGATACCAACTGTGGACTGAACAAATGAGGAATAAAATCCCCTCCTCTTTTTAAAGGTTTCAAGCGTCAATAGCATTGCACCGCCCCACTCCCCTCCGAGGCCGAACCCCAAGACAAGCCTAAGTATCACAAGGAGAACTATAGCCAGAGCACCTATACTGGCCTCTGAAGGAATCAGACCGGTAAGTCCAGTTGAAATTCCAGAGATAAGAAGTGTCAAGAGTAGTATCTTTTTTCTTCCTAGTTTATCACCGAAATGCCCGAAAACATAGGCTCCAACCGGTCTTGTTATAAACCCGAGTGCAAAGGTTAACAGCGTTAATAAAAGACCTTCTGCTACACTGACATTCGGATAAAAAGTTCTCTCTATATATACGGCACCGGATGAAAAGATGAATATTCCATACCATTCAATTATGGTACCGATCATCGATGCTGCAAGTACATCTGTTTTTTCACTCATAAACTCTAAATTTAAACCTATATATATTTATTCGTAAGAGAACCTTGAATTTTTGTCGCTTCCTTTGATAATTTGTCAGTATTATAAAAAATGATATCACTGTATAACTTGTATTCTCTGATTGAGCATCCCTTGAATTTTAATAAGAATTTAAATGAAATGGATATATTATGAAACACGGATATGGTATGGAAAACAGAACTATGGAATACTTAGAAATTCGATATTATTCATGTCCTGAAACATCGGGCAATTCTAAATATTTATATTACAGTTTATAATACCAACCAGAAGTGAAGGAGGATTATCATGGAAAACACTTATGTAAAGTTTGAAGCTCCCGAATCGTTAGTCAAAGATGCATTGGATTTTGTAGAAAATTCATACAGATCTGGTAAGATTAAGAAAGGGACAAATGAGGTAGTGAAGGCTATAGAGAGAGGAGAGGCAAAGGTTGTTGTTATTGCAGAGGATGTATCTCCACCTGAGGTTGTATTCTATATTCCTGTACTGTGTGAAGAGAGAAAAGTTCCATATACATATGTTAAAAATAAAAATGACCTGGGCTTAAAGGTAGGTATTGCATCTGCGGCTTCAATTGCAGTTACAGATTTTGGAAAGAATGATGAGGCATATAAGAGTCTTTTATCATCCATAGAAAGTGCAAAGACCGGTAAAGAAGAAAAGAAGAAAGCACCTGCAAAGGAAGAAAAGAAAAAGGAAGAAGTAGCTGAGCCAGCCCCCGCTGAGGTAGCCGAAGAACCAGAAGCAAAGGAAGAAAAAAAGGAAAAGAAAGAGCCCAAGAAAGCTGCAAAGAAAGAAAAGGAATCTGAATCAAAGGAAGAAAAAAAGGAAAAGAAAGAGCCCAAGAAAGCTGCAAAGAAAACAGGCAAGAAGAGCAAAGATTCAGAAGAAAGTGAAGAGTGATGCTTTATGGCAGATGATGCAACTCCAGCTGAAGTAGTTGAATTAATGGGTAGAACCGGAATGACCGGAGAGGCAACAACGGTCAAGGTTAGAGTTCTCGAGGGCAAGGACCAGGGTCGTATAATAGCCAGAAATGTCCTTGGTCCAGTAAAGGTAGGTGATATACTAATGCTGAGAGAAACTGCAAGAGAAGCCAGAAGGTTATCTATAAGGTGAATGAAATGGAAAATAGAAAGTGTATCTTCTGTGGGCATGATATTGAACCTGCATCCGGTATTATTTATATAAGAAAGGATGGAAATGTAATGAATTTCTGCTCCAAGAAATGCAGAACAAATATGATCGATCTGAAAAGGGCAGCCAGAAATGTAAAGTGGACAAACGAATACCACCGCTTGAAGGAAATGAGAAAGGCGTAATAGTATGGAAAGAACACTGGTGCTCATAAAGCCTGACGGCGTTAAAAGACATCTCATAGGGAATATAGTAGCCAGATTTGAAAATAAGGGTTTAAAAATTTTGTCTCTTAAATTGATGAGGGTTTCGGAGGCAAAGGCAAAGGAGCATTACAGTGTGCATAGCCTCAAACCTTTTTTTGATGGCCTAGTATCATATTTAACATCCGGTCCCATTGTTGCAATAATACTCGAGGGTGATAATGCGATAATTTCGTGCAGAAATATTGCCGGTGCAACAGATGGTTCGAAGGCGGCAGCCGGAACAATAAGGGGGGACTTCTCTCTAAACATCGAGGAAAACATAGTTCACGCATCCGACTCTCAGGAAGCATATAATCACGAATATAAAATATTCTTTAATGAGAACGAGATAATGGATTATTGAATATGGAAACCACAAAAAAAAATTTAAGGGAACCAATTGTATGTGTCCTTGGACATGTCGATCATGGAAAGACAACTCTCCTTGATGATATACGGGGTACAAAGGTTGCCAAGAAGGAAGTTGGCGGTATAACACAGAAAATTGGTGCCACGGATATTGATAAAAAAACTCTTGAAGTAAATATCAAAAATTATTTTAAAAACATTCAGATCAAAATACCCGGTCTTCTTTTTATAGATACACCAGGGCATGTGGCATTTGCAAATATGCGTTCCATGGGTGGTGCACTTGCCGATATAGCCATACTTGTCATAGATATCAATGAGGGCTTAAAACCCCAGACCATTGAATCAATAGATGTTTTAAAAAAATATAAAACCCCGTTCATAATTGCAGCAAACAAGATAGATTTAATACCATACTTTATTAATGCAAAAAACACATCATTTATTGATATACTGAAGATGCAGAGGCAGGAATACATAGACCTTCTGGATGAGAAAATTTACAAGATAATTAATGACCTTTACATTAAGGGTGTATCATCAGATCGTTACGACAGAATATCTGATTTCACAAAATCCTTTGCTATTGTTCCGGTCAGTGCAAAATTAAATATCGGAATACCGGATATTTTAATGGTTTTGACTGGTCTGGCCCAGAGATTCCTTGAAAATACCATACAGTTTGAAAACAAGACGGTCCGCGGATCAGTAATAGAAATTAAAAAGGAGGACTCACTGGGAATCACATTGGATACAATACTGTATCAGGGAACACTCCATAAAGGAGATAAAATAGCGCTTAACACTTCAGCCGGCCCGGCAGTTACCAGGGTAAAGGCCATATTAACATCTGGAAAGAAAGGGCTCGAAGAAAAGAACAGTGTAAGTGCAGCCGCTGGCATAAGAATATTAATAACCGATAAAATGGACGTTTTATCAGGAACTTCTATAATAGCAATAAAGAACGGTAATACTGAAACCGCTTTTGAGGAATTAATAAAGGAATCAAAACCGGATATAAAACTCTCTGATAATGGCATTACAATCAAGGCGGAGGCAATAGGATCTCTCGAGGCAATAGCCTATGAAATGGATCAGAATAAAATTAATATCAGGGAAGCACAGATAGGTGATATAACCAAAAAGGATATAATCAACGTTTCAACTTTGAACAATCCCATGGACAGGGTAATAGTGGGATTCAATGTGAATGTTTCCGGTGATGCAAGGGATGCCATGGAATCGAATAATGTAAGAGTTATTACTGGTAACGTTATTTATTCTATGATTGACGACTTGAATAAATGGCTGGAATTCAAGAAACATGAACTTGATGAGGAAAGTAAAAATAGCAGGCCGGTACCATCTAAACTTATTATAATGCCAGATTATATATTTAGGGCAGCCAAACCGGTGATAGTTGGAATTAAAGTACTTTCGGGCAGAGTCAAGGTCGGTGATAAGCTTATCAACGGCAAAAATAAATATGCCGGAACCATAAAAAGCCTGAGAGACGGAGAGATCAACTGCCAGTATGCTGATAAGGGAGCAGAAATGTCCTGTGCAATAGAGGGAGTAACCCTTAACAGGCAGATATTTGCAGAAGAGGACCTCTATGTAGATGTTCCTGCAAATATTGTCAAGGAATTGAAGGACGAGGTTCTGGACGCGGATATGAAAGAAACCATGGAAGAGCTTATAAAAATCAAGAGAAAGGATGACCAGTTCTGGGGATACTGATATTCTTGATATGTTAACCTATTTGAAAATTATAGTGTACAGAACAAGAATAAATGAAAAAATTACCATGATGATCAGGGAAAAAAATGAATTATAGAAAGTCATGGTTCCGATAAATGCTATTATTGAAAAAAGAACGGTCTCTTTATAAACAGTGCTTCCCGTTATTAGCCCAATAGATACATCATTCCTTTTATCCTTCATTGCTATGGACATCATCATTATTTCCGGAAGTGACCCGAAGAAGCCAAGAAGCAGGAAAGATGAAACAAATGTGTTTATTCCTGTTACATAGGATATAATAAGGGCAGAATTTATCATATTATATGAGGCAAATCCTATTATAATGAGTGCCATAATTCCATAATAAGATGGATATAAATCCTCTGTGTGGACAATCTCTTCGTGAGTTCCTGATGTAGTTTTTTTGAAAATATAAAAAATGAATATAATTAAAGTAATAAATCCCAGAAAGAATGGAACTTTAATAAAATAAAATGAGAGCAACAGAAGAATTATTGATGTGACAAGTATAACATAGGAGTCTATTCCAAATCTGGAGATTCCCTTTCTATAATATAAGGGTATAAGTATGAAAAAAGCCAGGAGTGTAATTACATTTGAACCCTGAATTGTGCCGAAGCTCACAGTTCCCAGATTTTCAACAGCTGCCATAACAGACATTGCAATTTCATCTACTATAGCAGCAAATCCAACGATGAATAAGCCTATGTATTTTTCTGAGAGCGATAGGGATTTGCCCACACTGTATGATACATCTAGAAAAATATCTGCGGCAGTGTATATTGATGCCACCGATATTAATATATCCGGAATAGTTATAATGTTATATTCATAAGTAATGTGATAAATTCCTATTAAAATATCCAGAAAAAACAATAACAATAAGAAAAAAACTAAAATTAATCCCTTATTCAATATATCACAGCATCATCTGGGGGTTGTCAATTTTCACATTTTCCTCTATTTTGCTTCCCCGCTCAAGTTTTTTGTATTCTATTGATGTTGGATGCAATACATTCATAAGATAGTTAAATGCTCTGTCCGCATTGCTGTGTTCCCCGCATGTATATATATCCAGTGTCACAAGCCCATGTTCAGGCCATGTGTGAAATGATAGATGGGATTCCGCCAGCAATGCTATTCCACTGGCACCCATGGGCCTGAATTGATAGTACTGAGAAGAAATTTCTGTTAGATTTCCTTCCTTGATAGCATTTTCGATAATAGGCGAAATACCATCAGCGCTAGATATTAACTCTGCATCTACACCGTATAAATCCGCTATAATATGTACCCCTACTGCCACTTTCATCGTCCTCCATATTTTTTACACCTCTATTAACAACCTTTATAATGAAGTCTTATTTAAATATTTATAAAAATAGTAAAAATTTATTTTTATCATAACGTGTTTATAATACTAGCCATGACTAGTTTAAATAACAAATATACGTATTAATATATTTTCAATAATATATTTATCGTTACAGGTCATTATAAATCCTGAATTTTCGCGGGATATGCATTATTTCAGTTAAATATGCCTTAAATCCAGTTCAACCGTGGGATTTTTCGCCTGAAGCTCTCTGATTTCATTCAGGGAAAAATGGAAAAACCTGTCAGATACCAGTATGAGGGTTGTGAAACCACGTTTTGCAGCCTCAAAAGCAGAATTTACGGATGCGTATTCGAAGTCTGGCTTTCTTCCAAGCATGTCAATAAGTGTTTTTGCCATTTCACCGGTGATCCCTATAAAATCAAAATTTATGCCTTTAATATAATTGTTTACAGTCTCGTCAAGGTTCTTCATATCAGTTGTTTTCTCAACATTATTGAACGCTACTATTATTATTTTGGATTTTTTTATTTTGATAATTTCCCTTACGGCAGTCACCCCGGTGCATTCATTTTTTTTTGAATTTTTTACTGTGATACCGTTGGCTCCGCTACCTGCATAGGGCCCTGCATGAAGATAGCCGTTAGTCATATACAGTGATACTTTCTGCCCTGACATAAGTTCCTGGTCAGATATCACCTCCCACACAAGTGAAGAATCTATACTGATGAGGCTACTATGAACAAAATCTTCTATGTAGTTAAGGCCGTTATAAAGAAAATCAAAGCCCTCTTTTGTTATATTGTTTTTTTCATCTATGAATCCTTTTTCTCTGAGAATTTTTATGTGATAAACAACACCCTGGAGTGTTATATCAAGCTCCTTTGATATTTCTGAAGGTCTGGTCTTGCCGTTTTTTATATTCAGTAAAATCATCAACTGAGAAATAAGAGCCTGCTCAATTTTCATCTTTGTATATATAAATATATATTATAATTTTTCCTGTGGTATTATCTTAGGTTATTCCGTATTCCTTCAATTTATCTGAAAAAAATGATACCTCGCCGGAGATGTCCCTGCTGTAATAGATGGCTGATACCACTGCAATTCCTGAAATTCTGTATTTAAGAAGCATATCAACGTTATTCCTGTTTATTCCGCCTATAACAAATACAGGAATAGTAATTCCATCCAGGTTATTTAGAATATTTATATTGCACATGGTTGCATCCTCCTTTGTCTGTGTACTGAAAAATGATCCGAATGCCACGTAATCTGTACCGAGTTTCTGGAACTTTATCGCATCTTCTACACTACCGTATGTGGAAACACCTATGATTTTTCCAGGAAATCTAGATTTTATATATTCAAATGGAACATCGTCCTTCCCTATGTGGATGCCGTCTGCATCCAGCATGTCCATTAAAACAGGATCATCGTCAACAATGAAGGGAATTCCGTATTCACTGCACATTCCCCTTAGTCTTCCACCTATACGGAGTTTTTCCCGGAATGATGATTTTTTATCCCTGTACTGTAAAACATTAATACCGCTCTTTAATGCCTCCTCAGTGGCATGTAAGATCCATTCACCGGTATATTCAGGCGTGACAAGGTAAAGCCCCCTTATATTCATTTAAGACCCCTCTTAATGCCTTCCGATACTGCATTCCATAACTGATCATCTTCTGGATTTATATCATATTCTTTGTTATCCCTGATCAACTTTATTCCTTTGCTCTTCTCTGTAACCTCTCCTATGATGTTTGAATTAAATCCAGAATTTCTCAACTTTTCCATGAATTCCACTGCATATCTGGATTTAACCGTAAATAGTAGTGTCCCCTCACTTATGGACCTCATGGAATTTATGTTGAAAAGTAAGCATATCCTTTCAATGTCCCTGTCAATAATAATATTATCATAATATATTCTTATTCCATTTTCCGAAGCATACCCGATCTCGTAAACCGAATTTAAAAGCCCCCCCTCGGTTGCGTCATGCATTGACGTGATTTTATCTCCAATGCCGAAATCTATTGCCAATAATTCCTCCGGTACACATGTCATTGTATAAAATTTATCCTGTATAGATTTTAGCGTTTCACTTCCCAGATGGTCCTTTACATATTCAGGAAATGTGTATACGAGTATGACAGATGCTTCCAGACCGCAGCTTCTTGCCATTATAATTGAATCGCCAGCAGTTGCATTTTCTGTTGTTATATACTTATCCCCTGTGCCCATGAGTGTTACGCCTCCAATCATGGGAAACGAAACACCTGCATATCTTGCTGTGTGTCCGGTGACAACCTCTATGTTATATTTTTTGCATTCTTCATGTATAACATTCCAGATTTCATTGAACTGATCGTCAGTGATTTTCTCCGGCAGATTCAGGTCTATGCTCATATATTCTGCCCTTATTCCAGATGTGTATAGATCGGATGCAAGAATATGAAATGCAAACCATGCTGCTTTCTTTAAACCGAATGAGACATCAATGTAAAGTGGGTCTGTAGTTACCGCCATGTATCCACCATTGATTTCTATAATCCCAACATCGACACCGTTACGCGGAGGAACTACAACATCCCTTCTTACAGCTCCGGTTTTGTTTATTATATTTTCCTCAAAAAATTTCCTCGATATTTTACCTGTCATTTTATCGCCCAGAAATGTGAAAGTGAACCATAACCATTTCCCATGGGAAATGAATTTTTTATGGCACCTTCTATATACTTTCTTGCAAGGGAGATGGAATCATAGAGATTCTTGCCGGCAGCCAGATATGATGCTATGGAAGCGGATAATGTATCACCGGTTCCATGTGTATTCCTTGTATCTATCCTTATGTCTGAAAATTCACTATATTCTTTTCCATCATAGAGTATATCTGTGGACAAATTTCCACTGGAATGGCCACCCTTGACCAGAACAGCTGAACCTGTTATTCCGGATATTTTCTTTGCTGCAATTCTGGCATCTTCAACATTGTTAATTTTCATGGAAGAGATAACCTCACTTTCCGGTATATTCGGAGTAATCAGGGTTGCAATTTTCATAAGTTTGTGAACCATTGTAAATACAGCATCCTCTTTCAGTAATCTGGCATTTGTCTTTGAAACCATTACCGGGTCCACAACAATGTTGTGTACATCATACTGCAGAAATTTTTCCGTTACCGCCGATATTATTTCCTCTGAATAAAGCATTCCTGTTTTGGCTGCATCTGTACCTATATCCTCCATTATTGCATCAAACTGGTCGTTAATGAAATATACAGGGACTTCATAAATGGATTTTACCGATACACTGTTCTGTGCCGTAAGTGAAACAATGACTGCAGTTCCGAAAACTTTCATTGCAGTAAATGTTTTTAAATCAGCCATAATGCCTGCGCCACCACCTGAATCAGTGGATGCCACGGTCATAACTCTTGAGACCATGATACTAATATAATTTCAAATTATTTAAAAAATCCGGAAAATTCAATTTGAAAGTGGTCATCCAATAGAAAAGAATTTATATATGCCATATGGATATCATCCTATAATGGATATACTTCAAGCTATTGGCCTTGCACTTGTTGCTATAGGTCTCGTATATGTGATTTACCAGTTTCCCATATTATATTACGGGTACCGTGATTTTACCAAGTACGACATAGATTTTGCAGGTCTTGACAATAAACAATTTGCCGGATTAAAGATGTATAAACCGCTGGTTAGCATTATAGTCCCGGCGAAAAATGAGGAAACCGTTATATCCAGAACAATAGAATCAATTTTAAACCAATCCTATACAAACTTTGAGCTGCTTGTTGTTGTAGATAATTCCAGTGATGATACATACAAAATAGCCAGAGAATTTGAAAGTAAGGATAGCAGGGTAAAGGTATTCAACAGGCCAGATGGAAAGAGCAAGGCCTCCGCACTTAATTTCTGCTTCAAAAAATCAAGGGGAGAAATTATCGCAACATATGATGCGGATACCATGCTTCTGAGAAATACCCTTGAAAATGCCGTTTACGGTATGAATTATTTCAATGTGGATGTTTTACAGGGTTATAATTCCTATATAAATAGAGAGGAAAATATATTTACAAGGCTTGCAGTTATCGATGAGATACTGGTAAAGGCAACGTTAATCGGAAGAACACATTTGAACCTTTTCGTGCCAGTTGCAGGATCAAATCAGTATTTCAAAAGGCACGTTATAAAAAACATTGGCGGCTGGAATGAGAAATTCCTTACAGAGGACTTGGAAAGCTCGGTACGTATATCAAACGCACGATATAAATCCGCATACCTGAGCAGTGCAAAGGTACTTCAGGAAACGCCCGCATCATACTCGGAATACTTCAAGCAGAGGACAAGATGGTTGAGGGGATACCATCAGGTTTTCCTGCATTCAAAGAAGAGGCTGAGCACATTCACGGACTTCGATGCATTGATGATTGTTCTGGCTCCAACATTTTCGGGCATACTATTCTTCGGATGGCTATATATATCATTACTCAATTTTTATAATCCCTTCGTGCATTCAATGAGAACATATTTTATTTCCCTTATAGTTATATCTCTGGCAATATATCTAGCCGCTTTCATACTCGTGTTGATCAAAAAGAAGCAGAATGCAATTTATCTGCCCCTTATTTATGTGTATCTTACCATAAATTCACTTATTTCAATATACACTATGTTCCTTGAAATCACAGGTGCAAAACGTGTATGGCATAAGGTCAAGAAAACCGGAAAGACAACAATTTAATAATTACCTTTTCATATCTGGGTATGGTACTGGACTCTTACAGAAAAAATGCAGATAAGTTTTTGAATCCAATCACAGAAAAATTTTCCGGTATGAATCCCAATACTGTTTCCGTACTTTCACTTGTTCTTGCTGGTCTCGGAGGTTTATCATACTATCTGGGGCATTACTTTCTACTGCTTGCATTTATATTAATAATTCTATCAGCATTATTTGATGCCCTTGATGGAAAAATAGCAAGATTAAAGAATATATCCTCTAAAAAAGGTGATATGCTTGACCATGTATTCGATCGTTATTCAGACATGTTTATTGTTCTGGGAATGACCTTCTCCATTTATGGAAATATATATCTCGGGCTTTTCGCAATACTGGGAATTCTTCTGACCAGCTATATGGGAACCCAGTCACAGGCACTGGGTTTAAAGAGGAATTATTCGGGTATAGCGGGCAGGGCTGACCGGCTTGTATTAATCATAATATTCGCCCTGGTGCAATTTTTTATAACCGCACATTTCGATATTTATTCAATAGAAATATATGCAACCGGTATCCTGCTGATATGGTTTGGCCTTGCAGGGAATATAAATGCAATAACCAGGTTTTTCGATATGTATAAAAATTTATAAATTTTTTAAAAACGTTTCATATTCTTTATTGTATTCCTTTGCGGTTTCCTGTTTCCTTGATTCAGAAAATACACGGACAATTTTTTCTGTTCCGGATGGTCTTATAAGTGTCCATCCATCAGTATCATAAATTTTTATGCCATCTGTAAAATCAAACATTTTCCCGGTGAATTTTTTCGTTATGAGTTCCTTTATTTCTTCCCATTCCCTTTTACGTGGAACTGATGTTTTTATCATATAATATTCTGGAATATCCCTCAAAAGCTCTGATAAGGGTTTGTTCTCCCTGGCAAGTAAATCCAGCATCAGTGCCATAGTCATTGCGCCATCCCTGCAGTACTGGTGCTTTCCGTATATGATTCCGCCGTTCTCTTCTCCCCCTATTGTCACATTATTGTCAATCATGGCACGGGCTACTATGGGTGCTCCTACCCTTGTAAGTATTAATTTTGCTCCCTTTTCCGTGCATATTTCGCTCAGAGCATCGGAACTGCTGACCGGCGTGACAACAGAATCACCTCTTTTAACAGTATGTTTTACAATAAGTGCCAGACTCCTGTCGCCATCCACAAAATTGCCCTTTTCATCTATGAACACACATCTATCTGCATCCCCATCATGGGCTATTCCTATGCTGAATTTCCCTGTCTTCATTATGGATATAAGATCGGAGAGATTCTCCGGTTTCGGCTCTGAATTTCTTGATGAAAACTTTCCGTCAGGATTTGCATTCAGTGATACAGGATGGCAGTTGAGCCTTGTAAGTATCTCCGGGCTTGTATAGTATGATGCCCCGTTGCCCGTATCGATTGCCACCCTCAAATTACTCTCTGCTATGGTTTTTGAATTAACAGAGGTTATAATGCTATTCATATAAAGGTCTATACCTGTATTATCGTAACTGTACCTCCCTATCTTATCCCAGTCCGCCAGTTTATATTTCCTGTTTTCGTATATATCTTCTATTTTTACCTCTGTTGCCTCATCAATTTCAGTACCGTCACTGTCTATTGCCTTTATTCCATTGTACTGCGGTGGATTATGTGAAGCCGTTATCATTATGCCGGGAATATGATTTTCCCTGCAGTAATACTGAAGGCCGGGAGTGGGTAATACTCCTATATACACTATATCTGATCCGGTGGACATTGCGCCGGAGGCAACTGCGAATAAAAACATATCTCCACTGATTCTAGTATCCCGCGCGATTGCTATTCTGGAAGATTTAAAAAATGTGCCTATTGACCTGCCAATGCCTGTTGCAAGATCCAGCGTCAGATCCTGATTGGGAATCCCTCTGATTCCATTTGTGCCGAACAACTGCGGTGTTTTCATTATTAAGGATAGTAATATATTATAATAAGTTTTTATCCTGTATATCGTAGGTGTTTCCACGCCATTTGATATTTTTCATTCTTTTTGCTATAATGAGGTTGACCATATATATTACAGGAAGTATTATGGCACCAATTATGTTTACAGGTTTTACAGTTTTCAATCTGTGGAGCATATTGTATATATATATTGCCGACGGAATTAAAAAGAGAAAGTAATAAGCACTGTAAAATATCCCCATGAGTATTGACGATAGGAAGAGTAACAGATAAGACCCGTAAAACAGCATTCCATAATAATAGACCTTCGGGGATGCGGATATGGAGAGCGCTGTTTGCCTGTTTGCCCATTCAAAGAATACTTCAAAATTATCCGGAGAATATATATCCGGTCTGGCAGAATCCACATAATATATTTTTTTCCCCTTGCTTTTACAGATTTTGGTAAGTGCCGTATCATCCGATATGTGCTCGCTGAAAAAATCCATTGAATCTTCTATTAATTCCCTTTTGAAGCCAAGTGACCCACCCCAGCCGAATCTTGTCAGTTTTGATTCCATTAATCCCATTCCCACAAATCCCCATATTTCCTTCACCTTGGACCAGAAACCTCCCCTTGGTTCGAAATATGGAAACGTCGTGGAGATACCGGCATCTGCATTTTTAAGTGGCATAACCATATTCAAAAGCCAGTTATTGTTTACCTCTATGTCTGAATCGGCAAGCAAATAAACATCATAATCTTTGTATGCTTCAATCGCGGTGCTTATGGCTCTTACTTTCCCGCTGCATTTCCTGCAATTGTACGAACTTATTATATATCCTATTCCCAGCTTGTTGATTATTTTTAATGAATCATCCTGTTCAGAATCAATAACACATATCAATTGAAAATTCTCGTATTTTTGTTTCTGGACGGATTCTAAATTTTTTTCCAGGGAATAATCAATACCACGTACAGGCATTATAACAAGTGTTTTTGGCCTGTAATCATTTACAATATGCTCACTGTGATATTTGTGTGATTCAATGTAAAGAAAACCCGATGATATGAGTATTAGAATTCCTGTATAAAAAATAATCAAAATATAAAAAATCAACATTTTATATTAATGTAACGTCTCTTGTGTCCACCTGACTTACGCCCTTTACTGAGGATATTGCAGTTTCCACTGAATCTATTTTTCCCTCCTCGTCTGGAACTATCACGGAAAACATCAATGCACTAAGGCCGAATCCTATTTCTTCTTCCTTTATCTCATTAATCTTGCACAACTTGTCTATTACATTAGTTATTTCATTTTTAAGCGCACCAAGGTCTATTTCAACAGATTCCGGAAGCACTCTCAGCTGAACCATTACATCTCCCATAATATCACGGCCCTATAAAACCACATTTCGGGCATTCATATTTTGTAGAATGCTCTCTGCACTGTTTGCACCTACCAATCATTTCCTCCCCACAATTGGGGCACTCAAATATTGAATATCCAACTTCCACCAGGCCTATACCGCAGGAAGTACATGTTTCTTTTGTGTTTATATTAATCACTCTCTTGGACTTCATTAAATAAACCTATTTAAGTTTTATATATTATCAATTCCGGCTTTTTCATACATGGAAAACGTGGATTGCATAAACTAATTTAATACCTTATTATTATCCCATATGGAAATATTATTCGGAGATAAACACCAGAAGTTAGATAAAGAAAAGTATTTTGTTGCCTCAAAGGAACCTTTATACTATGGGCTTATAATAAATCCCTCTTCTGAATTATGGAGCTACATGGTGGAAAGTCATAGCATAAAAAGCGATATAGATGGGAAAATTTTAGGCTATTCCATTCCTTATAGAATTGATGTTGGAGAGAATACCATATTTTTTATTAAATTGATGGAAAATTATTAAAGACCGAATATTTGCGGTAAAAATCCATCTACAAAATTTAGAACTATGGTAATTAAAAATACTGCTGCAAAGAGTTTGCTGTTCCAGTAGAATACCTTGCTGCCGTCCAGCGGTGGGAATGGAATCAAGTTGAACAGTGCAAACCACAGATTTAACCACGCAACCCATAGAAGTATAGTTCCTGCAACGACTCCCAGGGGAGCGAACATAAAGGCAACAAACGCTATGATTCCTATAAATATATTCGTGGCAGGGCCTGCAAGGGCGATTTTACCCTCACTTTCCCTGTCATATAAACCTGCAAACTGAACTGCTCCCGGGGCGGCAAATATAAACCCAAATATGGAAGTTACCAGTGCCATGAGGATTCCCACAGGCCATAACTTGAAGAATGCTACTGCACCCAGCCTCCTTGCCACTGTTCTGTGGGCCATTTCGTGCATTAGGAAAGCAGTCACTGTTACTGAAAATCCTATAAGAACATGTACTTCAAATGTTTTTGCGCTTACAGCTCTGAGACCTCCATTGATCATAAGTGTAAATGCTATTGTCAGAACTATAACTGCAATTATTATATCGTTAGATTCATTGTTTCTGCTGTACATCATTTAAATTGCTCCCTTCTTTATTTTTTCAGATATGGCTATTGAATCAAGAATACCAATATCATATTTTACCATTGCCTCAATGATTCCCGGCACATCATTTCTATTCACCTCGGAAATAAACTTCCAGTCTCCATGTAAGGAAGATTTATAATATCCATCCATCGCTCTTCCTATAAATACATAAAAATTTTTAGCTTTTATTACGTCACCGGTTACACTGTATATATCATGTATTTTAATTTTATTAAGAGATAAAATGCCCGTTTCCCTAAGTCTCCTTATGATATTTTTTGACTGTTCATTGTAATCTTCCCTGTCTATATACGTATATGGCCTGTCATTTGTTATAAAATTGTAAACATCAGTGGATATGTAAGCGGGAATATATTTCTGCATCTCGTGAAAATTAAAAATTGTATTGTTTTCTATTTCTATTTTGAAAATATCACCTGCAAACTTCAAAACTGTTCTTGTTCTGTACGAGGTCTTAATTTTTGCCTCTATATTATTTTTTATATCCTCTGTAATAAGGTCTGAATATTCTTTCATTGCAACTCTGGCACCTACATAGTTGAATAGTTTTATTTCGGCATCTATAAAATATTCTATATTTATGTTATCTATAAATTCTCCATTATTCCCACAAATATTAACAATGGATGCATAATCCTTTAAAGTATATGCTGTCTTGATCATTCTATTGAATGAAGATTTTGATTTGTTTTTATGATAATTTTCATAGGATAGTTTAAGTGCTTCATCCTCCTGATTGTTGAGAATTAATGCATTGATAAGTTTGTCCTGATTAGCAGGTTCTACAGGGTATGATGCAGTCAATTTTTTTAGGATGTCAATTTCGTAGCCATATAGCTCCATTTCATGAAATTTACCTGCCAGTAATTCGCCCATAATTTTATCCTCTGTTTTTCGGAATAATTCTAGCATAAATTCTTTCAATGCCATGGTTTTCCAGGCAAAATTAATAGCAAATTGCAGAATTTTTGTATTGCTGTAATGGTTCTGTATAATCTCCCTGATATGTGTATATTCCTTTCTGTAATAATAAAAAAGTAATAAATCAAACCACTCATTTCTGGATTCCATATCACCAATTATTTTCTGTGAAATTATGTTTCCGGTTGAAATCTCCTGAAACACCGGGTTCTTTTCAGCTTTGCTGTTCCTAATATAGGCAGCATTAAAATATTCAAGAGTTTTTTTATAAATTCTTTTACTATAGTAATAGCTGCAGAGTATAATATAAGATACATATTTTTTAACTGGATAATATTCCAGGAAAGTTATTGCAATCTTTTCATTTCTGGATTTCAATAAGAAATAATGTTTTACAATATCATTGGAAGTTCCTCCATACAGAACCGAAAGTGCCGAAAACTTCAACTTAATTTTATATGAATCCATACAGTATGCCTTTAACCTGTACAGTCCTGTATTCTTTACATCAGTAGCGGCCAGCAATTCTCTGAAGGAATCACTTACCTCGATTTTATTTTTTTCAACAAAATCATCTATCTGAAAGAAAATATCAGCGAATCCCTTTTCAATGCATGACTTTATAAAGCTATCCGATCTTTCATTCCTCTGTAAAGCGATATTGATCCTCAACGCATAAAAATCTATATTTTCCAAAATATTAATGGCCTCGTCTATATGTTTCTGAGCTTCGCTGTGGCTTGATTCATGCTCATCAATCAATGCCCTGATATAATAATAGAATGGATCAGGAGACTTATTATTGATTGATTCTATATAGATTGCAGCCTGTTTATAGAAACCGTGTTTAATCAGTGCCATGCTAACAGGATAAAGAAAATATTCAGAATCATTTAGATCTTCCGGTACTATGCCTCTCTGAATTGAGTATATGCTCGATATAATTGACCCCACAGTCTGGTATTTTTCTATCCCCATAAGACCTCTGATATAATTTTTCTTGAATGCAATTTTCTGTGCATCATCTGCACTTGCAAGGATGTAAGTACATGCCACAGATTTATTTCTGTAGACTTTTTCTATATATTTTTTGTAATCAACGTTTTTTCTACCCCTTATAAAAGATATTATCATTTCTGTCAGGGTACCAGAAATATCAATATTATCAAATTTTTTTATTTTGTCCTCAGTCTTTAAAAATCCAAATAATGTATCGACCACAGGTCCTGAATCCAGGAGGCTATGATCCTCAGATATATAATTCAGGGTAATATCTATTTTTCCGGTATAAATTAAGGAAGAACAGTATTCGGGCATGAAATCAGACATTTCGGGATTAGCATCAAGCAATTTTAACAAATCGTCATATCTGCTGTTTTCATACAGGTAACCCACAGCTATTTTATAATTATATTTATCAGAAATTCCCCTTTCGATGAGAGTTAATGCAAGGCTGTAAGCAGATTCCTGGTCATCGATATTTATATAATATTTAATCAACAATTTAATAATTTCCGGGTCCTCAGCAAAATCTGCTTTATATTTTGCAATATCTAACTCAGCCTCACTGTACATTTCTAGATTTATTTCTGCTTCGATTTTGTAGAGGATGAATTGCCTTTTGAGATTTGTATTTTTTTCCATTGAAAAAATATAACCCAGGAGCGAATAGTAATCCTGTATATTGTATGTAATTTCTATAATGCGATTTAGAACATTTTTGTCTATATTGTAATATATATACTTATAAATTTTCAGAGCACGTTCGTAATCGCCGGTATGATAATATGCATCGGCCAGAATGGCATTTGCCGGGGAAGTTTTATCAGAATTTTTTATTACATAATTATAATCTCCAAGATACGAATAAAAATATGTCAAATCAATCCCATCGTTGAATATGGAAGTGATTCTGCCAAGTAATGTCTTGAGATTCTCCTTTTCCTCTCTCTCCTTATACAGTTCTGCTAGTTTGATATAGCATTCCTTGGAACCGGTTACTGAAATGCACTGCAGTAATATTTTTTCCAGTAAGCTGTAATTTCCGGAATCTTTTAATGGTTTTATATATTCTTTGAAGGAATTATATTCAAAGGATTCCCTGAAATAGAGTTCAAATTTTGGTTCATCATAAATTCCTGCTCTGCATAGATATTCTACTGAAGTAGCTATATTAACAGAGTTTATTAATGTGTAAAACACTTCATGAACATCTTCCAGATCTAGAAGGTTCTGATTTGCATTAATAATCTTGAGAAACTCCTCAATATGATTCATATTATAATACATGAATACCTGATATTTCAACACCGGAACGAGATTGCTATTTATATGATTCAATGCATCAAATAGATCTTCTGTGATTTCCTGATTTTTGAATGCATCCTCAAGAATTTTAGAGACCTCTTGATCGTATATGGTCTTAATTCCATCCTGTTCTTTTATAACAAAATTGCTGAAAATGTCTATTGAATTTTTTTCAAGGGCCTTTTTCAATACGGCCTTTAATTTCTTTTTCAGCATCAGATGATCCATGGAGAACATTAACGGTATATTTTATCAGATATTATAATAGTTTATGGTATTATCTAAATAAATAATCCTCCTAATGTAAATAATTATAAAATTTCTGTAAAAATCAGCTTTTTGGGCCTTTCTATTACTATTTTATTTCGGTCTAAATTACAGCTATCATGAACACATGAACCAGTTTAACAACCTCAATCAGAACATTAAATCCTGTGAACTCATACAGCGCTATTCCAATTCCGGCACCGAGAAACATCGAAGATATCAAATATGCAAGGGTTCTTATTCCAAAAAATATCAGGATTCCCGTTACTAAAGCAATCAGTGGTGCATACACACTTGTTGACATGCTTATGCCGGAAGTGGAATAATGCACCAGATAAGGGAATAAAAATGCAATAAATCTGGCCCCGAAGACAAATCCGATTATTATACCCACAACAGTTTCAATATCATTTTTTAATTTAATATATTTTTTAATATCCATTTTATATATGTAAATAAATTTATATATTAAATCTTTCTGTTTGTATATGTCTTTACCTATTACTGATTATTAATAATAAATATACATATATATTATACTATAATGTACATTTTAAATTATAATTATATACGAAAAAGCAATTAGCTACCATGGAGAACCATTTGCAATCAAATTCAATATCATTGCCCGGATTAATATTTCAGGGAATGGGCCAACTATCCCCGCTTTTTACATTTGATGGGATAATCAGTGTTGCAGCATTTGCAGCAGGAGCAAGCCCACTTGCCTTTTTAGTCGGGCTGATAGCCTCTCTTCTCACAGGCAATACATTATATCAATTTTCTAAGAGAACTGCAAGTGCCAGGGGGTATTATGGTTACTCCGGGTATTCCCTGGGAAAATATGCAGCGTTTATCACATCCTACATGTACCTGATTTATCAACTTGCAAATTTAATTTTTATCCTCTCATTCTTTATAATGATATTTAATCCTGCCATATTTTATCTCACAGGTGTGAATATACCATTTTATTACGGCCTAGTTTTGATAGTAATTATAAGTATTCCTTCATTTTATGCCGTTTACCGCGGGATAGTCCCGTCCTTCAAATCACAGATAACAATCAATCTCATAGAAATAATATTTGTTATTGCCATCTCATTGATAATAATATTCACATCCAATGACAATACCTTTGCAGTATTCACCCCGATTTCCGGTTATAAAGACCTTTTCCTCGGATTCATAACAGGAAGTTTTCTGGCATACACAGGTTATGGCTCGGTAGTTTCCCTGGGAGAGGAGGCAAGAGCGCCAAGAAAAAACATCGGACTTTCCATAGTTGTCATGCTTTTGATCATAGGGCTTCTGGACCTTCTAATTTCCTATTCCCTGGTTGTGGGATTCGGGGTAAGTAATATGGGTAACTTCGCAAATACAGTAATCCCCGCATTTATGGTAATAAAAACCCATATAGGCATATATGTTTCGATGTTCTTCCTCGCTTTCAACTTCTTTATAATTTATACGCTTTTCAACACAATAGGTACAGCAATTACCAGAAATCTATATTCAATGGCCAGAGATGGCTTCCTACCAGTATCATTTATGAAATTGAATAAATATGGTGCACCACAAAATGCACTGTTTTTATTATTAGGAATATTCATTTCGGTTGCACTGGTTTCAACTATGATATTTTATTCGTCTTTCAGCACAGGGGGATTTCTGAACCAGTTCATATTCTATGCTGCTATCAGTACACTTTCTACTTTGATAATTCATATGATTGTTAATACTGGCCTTTCAATGGTTCATAAAAATTTTGTTTTTGACATTGTAATTCCGGCAGTATCCACAATCATAATACTCATAGCTCTCTATTATGCTGTATCTGGACTGGAATTTCCATTTATCTATTCCCTTGTAATTATGGTGGTTTACGTTATAATTATATCCATTCTCAGTATTATTATGGGGACAAAAATAAAAGATAGTTATGGAAGAATGCCTATAAAGGAAAGAAGGTAAAAATTATTTTTTCTCCAGTATTTCCATAATAGATTTTGTATCCATGACCATGCATACTGCAGACATTGATTTGAGTGAAGCCTCATGCATTTCCTTACTACGGGAGGAACAGGAATCCGCTGCTACAACAGTGTAATAACCAAGATTTCCTGAATCTCTGGCACTTGATTCAACGCCAATCTCAGTGGCAATCCCTGTAAAAATTACAGTCTTAATTCCTGCTGCCTTGAACATATTATCAACATTTGTTCCTATGAAAAGACTTGCTGTGTTCTTATTAATTACATAATCATCCTTTGCCGGGGCAAGGTCCGGATAAATTTCAGCATCACTGGACCCTGGTTCCATGAAAACCGGTAATTTTGCAGGGTCACTGACACCAAATCTTTTCATATAACTGTATATACCTGACGAAGCCATATACCGGAAGGGTAGCGGTGTTATCTTGGTATAAACTATTGGCATGCCTTTTTCCCGTGATAGCTCTGTGAGTTTTTTCGCATTGCCTAGGAACTCTTCCCTGTTGAAAATATTTTTTACTAAACCATTCTGTATATCCCAGTTTACAAGGACGGTATGCTCCGGGTCCAGTATCTCATCAATGCTCTCAAATATCGTTTTGTTTCCAAAAGTTTTCATACTATCATATTTTTTTATGATATATCGCCTTTATGGTATCTTCGAAAGTGTATTCCGATGAATCCAGATCACTGATAAGCAAATTTTTCAATGTTTTGGATATTTCCGGAGAACTGCCATTGGTACTGATGGCGATCGTTATATCATTGATATGAACATTTGCCGTCATCATAATATCAGAATTTACATGATTCCCTGAATTATCATGTAAAATATTTTTTGTCGTACAAATATCTGAAATCATATTATTGACCGGCTGATCACTGGTTGCACAGAGTACCATGAAATATTTATCTTTTATATCGTCGGGCTCAATTTTTCGCTTTGTAAGTTCTATTTTTCCTTCATCCGAAAGTGTTTGTATGAATTCAGATACTTCCGGGGAAATTACATAGATTACCACATCTTCAGCAAGGAAGAGTTTTATTTTTCTTTCTGCTATTCTTCCGCCACCGGCAATCAGGATTTTTCTGTTTTTTAGTTTTATGTTAAAAATCATATTAATCACATTATTCCTACAGGAATATAAATTAATTTTCCATGGTTTATTTCTATAACAATAAAAATTTTATTAAGAAGTTAAAGTTTTTTCTTAATGTCATTATATGATCTGTACAGTGATACTAAAAATGATTCCTTCGTGAGTTTATGTTTATAAGACCATTCCACATCCTTTTCTATATAAGATAAATGGCTGCTCTTGTTTTCGTTGGAGATATAAGCATCTCCATGCATATACGCAGTTATATTCTTTACTATCTCCTCTGCATCCTGATCTTTCAACATACCAAGAGACTGCCTGAGTTTTATCATGCGTATTTCAGATTCGTATGTTGCCTTTGCAATCTGTTCTACACTCATCCACTTTGTGTAATAATTTAGAAAATCAGTCCACACCTTCCCATTTTCCAGCAAATTGAAATAATCACCTATCGTTTTAGCTGTAATTGTGAAGCCATAGTCTTCCGGATGTTCATATATCAAAGAACCGGGGTCTATGAAAGGTGTAAGTGGCGATACGAATGTATATAGTTTCTCCTTATCCTTTGTAAATCTTTTCATTAACTGTTCACCATAATCTAGGTCCTTATTTACATCATCTACCGTTTGTTCGCTCATACCTATGGTGAAATACACATCCACCTTTTTAGACCCTGCTGCAATCGAATTTTCAATAAAATTTTCCAGGCTTTTATTATCGTACGGTCTTCCATTTTTATTTCTAATTACCTCATTGGATGATTCCGGGGATATCTCTACGGTAAAGTCTGGGAAATTCTTTCCGAACTCATCAATATACTGTTTTCCCGGAGGAATAAAAAACTCAGTCAAAAGTGGCAAATCCATTTTCCTATTCTTCATTTCCCTGAACAGTGATGAATAAAATTTTTCCCCGGCACGGTTTATATCCCCTGTTATAAAAACGGGGCTACCCAGTATTTCCTGAACAAGCGATATCTCCTCAGCAATGATTTCAGGTTTTCTGTACACAGGTGATACAATATTGTAATTGTTCTTATATGCGAAATTCGACCCACCGCAGAATGCACAATTGAAACTGCAACCGTGTTCTATAACTGTCATTGCTTCGGTATTCTCCAGCCATGAAGCATATGGCAAATGACCCTTGATATCGTGGTACTTTATTGAATTTTTCATGAGGATGCCATAGTTTAGAAATACATCATCAATAGAGGATTTTCCCGGCCTATTATGTACTATTTTATCCCCATTTCTGTGGATTAAATCTGGAACACTATTGAGGTCATGTGAACTTTCTATTGACTCTGCAAGCTTTACTATATTATTTTCCTGTAAATCTCCCGAGAGTATAAAATCTACATATTCATAGTTCTTCATTATATCATTGGCAAAATAGGTGGCAGAAAATCCACCAAGCAATACTTTTGATTCTGGATGCAGGTCTTTTATAATCTTTGCAATTTTCAGTGCACCATTGACATGGGGGAGCCAGTGAAGGTCAATGCCGTAAATTCCGGATTCCACATCCTTTAAATATTTTACAGGGTCGAATTTGTTAGATGATACCATCATGGAAGCAACATTGCATATTCTCGCATTATATCCCTCTTTTATGAGTGAGTTGAGCATGCTGATGAAACCGATCGGGTACATTTCGAAGACCGGGGTAGACGGTATAACATCACTTATGGGTCCAAGTTTAATATCTCTCGTTCTGAAATCGTATATGCTCGGAGCATGTACCAGCGCAACTTCTGTTTTCATAATATCACCAATTTATAAACCATAGGAAACATAGTAATTATATTTATGGCATTGACAGGGATAAATTTATTTAAATCCCAGCATCGTGAGTACATTTCATTTTACTGTATCTATGATTTTCATATCGACCTTACTATAGGCACGATTATATAAATTAAACATTTAAAAATATATCGTTGTATGGTGCAACAAAAATAACAGAATAAAATTATAAATATTACGGCGGTGCCTGTAAATGCTGATATATTGCGGCATAACCGATAAACAGCGCTATCAGTGCAGTCAGTGCCAGAAGTATGAATCCTATATAATAAAGATACTTTTTGCTGTTATCAGGTTTCACGAACAATACCAGAGAATATACTGCAGATATCCCGCTCATAACATACAATCCCAGTGCACTTACTAGGTCATCTCCAGTTTCAAGCTTGAAATTAACCATAGCAGCACTTTCAATAAATAGATAAATACCCAACATTACACCAGGAATAGATATAGACCTAAGATTCTCCTGTTTATATATCATGAGAGAACCTGCCATCAGTAACAGTCCAAGTATCATCAAGGGGTCACCGAATAGCATGTTGTATGCGCTCAGTGGTCCAGGAAATGGCCAGAACTGGGACATTCTAAAACCAGATGCAAAATCAAAAAATCCGAAAGCAAAACTTGGAATAACAAGCTCTTTCATGTCCTTACCCTGTGCAGCCATATAAAAATAAGCAGCAATCAGGGCAGCACTTATACCAAGACTTAGTAGCATCGCAGCCAATGGATCAACAAATCCCATAAAATTACCTCTAAATCTCTATTTTAATACTATATTAATATAATACTTTTTTTATGAATATATTCAGTATTATTTTTTTTGATAATGCAATTAATAATTATCCGGGAGTTTCCACAATAAGTTCTGAAAGACTTATAATACGGTAAAGCTGTTTAAAACAGACAATAAATTCATTTTTAAGACATGAAATCTATATCGCTGGTTACTAGTTCAATGCCTACCATTATAAGTCGCCATAAGAAAACTATTATTATTAGTCATTATTTACTTTCATGCTTAATGAGAATGAAATGGATGTTTTAAAATATGTCAGAGAACTTGCAGAGAATAAAATAAAACCAAGGGCCAGGGAAATAGACGAAAGGATGGAAGTCCCCGAGGATATTATACAGGCAATGAGAGATATGGGATTGTTTGCATCTTATATTCCTGAAAAGTATGGAGGATACGGTTTAAGTTTTCCATTCCTGGTCGAGGCAATAGAAACAATATCAGAGGCGTGCCCCAGTACCGCTCTCGTGCTTGATGGTGCCCTTACACTTTTTGCTGAGCCACTTATTATGTTCGGAAGTGAATCACTGAACAAGAAGTACCTGACTGAAATTGCAAAAGGTGCAGTAGGTGGTCTTGCTATTACTGAACCCGGATCGGGAAGTGATGCCGCATCGATTTCAGCACATGCAGAAAAATGTTCTGGTGGATATAAAATCAACGGGACAAAAACCTTTATTTCCAACGGGAGGCTTGCTAAATTTTTTGTGATGGACGCATCAACTGACAAGTCTAAAGGCTATAAGGGAATCACAACATTTGTTGTTGATGCGGATGCTCCCGGTCTAGAAATCAGCAGGGATATCCATAAGATGGGTATACGGGGGTCCAGCACGGTGGAACTGAATTTTCATGATGTTGTTGTTCCCGAATCAAATATTGTGGGAGAATACAACAAGGGTTTTTCAGTTATAATGGACACCCTTGATGCGGGAAGAATAGGAATAGGTGCCCAGGCTCTGGGAATTGCGAAATCTGCTTTCAGGGAAGCCCTGGAATACATAAATACCAGAAAACAGTTCAACAAAAAAATTATTGATTTCCAGGGAATCCAGTTCATGATAGCAGAAATGGAATCAAAGATAAAAGCCTCTGAACTCCTGATAAGGGAAGCCGCCGAAAAGTGGGAAAAGCATGAGGATACTGTTGAATTATCATCCATAGCAAAGATGTTCGCTTCCGATACTGCAGTGTATGTAACAGAGAGGTCACTGCAACTCTTCGGGGGATATGGTTATACTACAGACTTCAA